>JBDUAU010000156.1:0-9214 GCA_040004485.1 Saprospiraceae bacterium | reverse complement strand
GCGAACGTAAATGGGACAGGATCTGCAAGTGCTAATACCATGTTTGCCAAATCCATTTTCAGAATGGGTGTGCCGGTGTCCGCCAAGAATATTTTTCCTTCCAATATCCAGGGACTACCTACCTGGTATGAAGTCAGAGTAAATGGTTCAGGTTATGTAGGAAGGCGTGAAGGCATCAATCTTATGGTGAGTACCAATCCCCAGAGCATCGACCAGGATATGAAATCGATGCTGCCCGGAGGATATTTCATGTATGACAGCACCTGGCCGCTTGCTAAAGAAAAAAGAAGAGAAGATCTGCAGTATCTCGAAATACCGCTGATGGAATTGAGCAATGCACATTTCGCCGATCCGCGTTTCAGGCAACTTTTCAAAAATATAATTTATGTAGGTGCATTAACTGCTCTTTTGAATATTGATAAGAATGTACTAATCGGATTACTCAATGATCAATTTCCGGGAAAAGAAAAAGTCATCGCCAACAATGTTAAGGCACTTGATCTCGGGATAGATTTCGCTAAAGAGAATTGGAAATGCCCATTGAATTTTCATGTCTCTCCTCTTGAATTGACAAAGGGGAAAATCATGATGGATGGAAATACCGCTTGTGGATTAGGCGCCGTTTATGGCGGTGCTACCGTAATGGCCTGGTACCCCATCACCCCTTCTACTTCAGTCGCTGACGCATTCGAACATTACGCCAAAGAACTCAGAGTAGATGAGGCAACGGGAAAAAATAAATATGCCATCATACAGGCTGAAGATGAGCTTGCTGCAATAGGTGTCGTCATCGGTGCCAACTGGAATGGCGCACGTGCATTTACGGCTACAAGTGGCCCTGGTGTGTCACTGATGAATGAATTTCTCGGCCTTGCCTATTTTGCTGAGATTCCAACAGTACTGATTGATGTTCAGCGCGCCGGACCTTCGACAGGTATGCCGACGAGAACACAACAAGCTGACATTACTTCTGCTTTCTATGCATCGCATGGAGATACAAAACATGTATTGATCTTTCCTTCTACGCCGGCAGAGTGTTTTGAAATGACAGCGATGGCATTTGATCTTGCGGAGCGTCTTCAGACACCTATCATGGTGATGACAGATCTTGATCTCGGCATGAATGATCATGTCTGCGATCCGCTGACATGGGATCCTAAGAAAAAATATGATCGCGGTAAAGTGCTGAATGCTGAAGAACTGGATAAGATCGATAAGTTCGGACGTTATCTGGATATTGACAACGATGGTATTACGTATCGCACATTACCAGGTACTCATCCTACGAAAGGTTCTTTTTTTACAAGAGGAACCTCAAGAGATGAGTTTGCTAAATATTCAGAAGATGGTGCGGTATATAAACGCAATATGGACAGGCTGCTAAAGAAATGGAATACGGCCAAAACACTTGTCCCTGCACCTGAATTCTATAATGATCCGAATGCTGCGGAGATAGGTGTTTTGTTTTTTGGCACTACCACAGAGTCAGCGCTTGAAGCAATTGATACACTAAGAAAACAGGATATTGCTATTGATGGCATGCGATTAAAAGCCTGTCCCTTCCCGCAATCTGTCATTGATTTTATTCTTGATCATGAAAAAGTATTTGTGATCGAGCAAAATCGTGATGGCCAGATGCGCAACATTCTGGTCAATGAATTGGAAATAGATCCGCGCCGTTTACTATCAGTTCTTAATTACGATGGCTTCCCGATTACAGCGGACCATATCATTCGTCAGATTTATACACACATCCCTCAACCTCAATCAGCTTCTGTTCCTTTCATATGAGTTACAAGAGACCAAGTTTCCGCCATCCATCTTCGGGTACCAATTCGTTAGGATTTCATCAGAAAGACTATGAAGGTGCATTATCTACATTGTGTGCTGGTTGCGGACATGATTCCATCAGCGCAGCGATCATACAGGCTTGTTTTGAATTAGCTATTCCTCCGCATCGCATTGCCAAGATTTCCGGGATTGGTTGTTCTTCAAAAACGCCAACTTATTTCATGGCGCATAGTCACGGATTTAATTCTGTTCATGGACGTATGCCTTCGGTAGCAACAGGTGCTGTTCTTGCAAATCGTGATCTGACGTATATCGGTGTGAGTGGAGATGGGGATACAGCTTCAATTGGAATGGGCCAGTTCACCCATGCAGTCCGTCGCAATCTTAACATGATATACATCGTGATGAACAATGGATGTTATGGTTTGACCAAAGGTCAGGACTCAGCTACTGCAGATCCGGGCTCGGCAGGTAAGGCAGGTATTCCTACTATGTTTAGTGCTATTGATCTTGCAGGTCTTGCATTGGAATTGGGAGCAGGGTTTGTAGCGCGTAGTTTTTCAGGAGATAAGGAACAACTTATACCTTTGATAAAAGCAGGTATCGCCCACAATGGTTTTGCACTTCTTGATGTGCTTTCTCCTTGTGTGACATTCAACAATACAACCACATCTACAAAATCATACACCTATGTGCGTGATCATATGGAATCCACTTCGATTGCAGATTTTGTTCCGGTAAAAAGTGAGATCACTGCATCTGTCGCTCCTGGAGAACATAAGACCATAGAGATGCATGATGGGTCGTCGATACAGTTAAGTTCAATTGCTGCCGGTTGGGATCCGACTGACAGACTTTCTGCGATTACAGCTATACATCAGGCTAATAAAATAGGTGAAGTGCTAACTGGACTTTTATTTGTGGATGAAAATCAAAAAGAGGTCCATGAGATCCTCAATACTGTCGATACGCCTTTGAATTCACTTCCGCAAGATTTGTTGATGCCTGATATGGGTGCGCTTGAGGAGATTAATGCGTCGTTTAGATAAACAAAAAGAAAAAGGAACTTGGTTGCATGTAGCTCTCAAACTTTGCACTTGTGAACCAACAACAATGAAATTCATTACCGTAGACTTAAGATGGTTGAGATACATCAGTAATTTGAGTTCGTCGCTGATGGAGATCGATGTATTTAATCTTTCTCGCAGGTTTTTCAGGGCCTGCTGTTAGTAGTAAAGTTGTTGACCATGGATCAGCGCAACAAACCTCAGATCACGACTCGCAATAAAATTTATATTGGTACAAATTTGGTAGTCAACTACCAAATTTGTACTACTTTTATACTATGATTCAACGGGACGCTGAAAAGAAAGTTCGCCTATATGCCCGGCAATTCAGAGCTCTGGCTATTGTCGGGCCGAGGCAAAGTGGCAAGACTACTTTAGCCCGGCAGGTATTTCCACGGAAGCCCTATGTTTCACTTGAAGATCCCGATGAAAGAACAATGGCCGTGGAAGATCCCCGTTACTTTCTGAAACGGTTTAAAAATGGAGCCATCATCGATGAAGCGCAAAGGGTACCTGATTTATTTTCCTACCTACAGGGTTTGCTTGATTCTACCCGCAGAAATGCTTTATTCGTTCTGACAGGAAGTAACCATTTTATGCTCAATGAATCCATCTCCCAAAGTCTGGCTGGCAGGATTGGATATATAGATTTATTACCGCTCACCATTTCCGAAATTCTACGATTTTCACGCAGCCTTTCAGATGCAGATAGTTGGATGCTATCCGGAGGATACCCCGAAGTATATGATAAAAAACGGAATCCGGCCATTTGGTATCCGGCTTATATAAGAACCTATGTAGAACGTGATGTCCGCCTGATCAAAAACATAGGGAGTACGAGTCTGTTCACAAAATTTCTTCGGATATGTGCCGGTAGGATTGGCCAGTTGATCAATCTCAGCGCCATCAGCAATGAATGTGGTATTGAATTGAAGACTGTGCAATCATGGCTGTCTATTCTTGAAAGTAGTTTTATCATCTTTTTATTAAAACCGCATCATGTCAATTTTAACAAGCGTCTTGTAAAATCTCCAAAATTATATTTTTACGATACCGGCCTTGCTTGTTCACTTCTTGGAATTTCGACTACATCGGAACTTTCCCTTTCTCATTTCAGAGGGTCCCTCTTCGAAAACGCGATCGTGTCTGAAAAGCTGAAAATTGAAAATAATAAGCTTAAGGGCGCACAATTGTTTTTCTGGCGGGACAATAAAGGAGTGGAAATTGATTTGCTTTCAGATACGGGAAGAAAAGTTGTGCCCACAGAAATTAAATCCGGGTCTACATTTAATACTTCCTTTTTACAAAACCTTGTCCGCTGGAATGAGCTTTCAGGAAATCAGGGTGGGGAGTTGATCTATGGGGGTAACAAGACCTATGAGCTGTCCACGAAAATCAAGGTGAAAAGTTGGAAGGATGTAGGGTGATAAATTAAGCGATACAGGCATGCATGAACTAAAAGTCATCTTCGGATAAATCATTCATCCCTTCTGTTTTTAATATCTTCACCTGCACAAACTTCATCATGACACCGTTCAAAAACACAAATTTCACATTGCTTTCTTTCTTTCAACTCACCTTGTGCTTTTTCACGTATTGCAGTCTACATGCTCAAAATCTTTTTCCGGACTACGCCCCCATTTATAAAGACAATGTTGTCGCCCGCATTGACATTATACTTCCGGCCGATAGTCTCGCATTACTTC
The DNA here is from genome assembly GCA_040004485.1 of Saprospiraceae bacterium. Taxonomy (GTDB): domain Bacteria; phylum Bacteroidota; class Bacteroidia; order Chitinophagales; family Saprospiraceae; genus Opimibacter. Next base: position 4,650 of record JBDUAU010000156.1, on the reverse strand, counting down.
TCGCTCCGGGTAATGAAGAAGATAACTACTATTTCCATGCTACTTTCTTTTTTGACAATGGAACGATTCGTGATACATTCGAAAATTGCGGACTCCAATTGCGCGGAAATACATCCCGGTATTCAAAGAAGAAATCCTTCCAGGTTTCGCTTAATACCTATGCTCCGGGCCGCACTTGGTATGGTATAGAAAAATTAGATCTAAACGGCGAACACAATGATCCTACAGTGAGCAGGTCCAAACTTTGCTGGGATCTGTTACGCAATATCGGAGTACCCGCCCCAAGAGCAAGCCATGTGGAACTATACATTAATGGTGAATACTTTGGTCTGTATGCCAATGACGAACATATCGATGAGGAGTTTGTAAAAACACGATTTGGCAACAATGATGGAAATCTCTATAAGTGCCTGTGGCCTGCTGACCTGAAATACCTCGGCAGCAATCCTGATGCATACAAACTCAACAGCGGAAACCGAAGAGTTTACGAGCTTAGCACAAATGAAGACAAAGATGATTACTCAGATTTAGCAAACTTCATCGACATACTCAATAATACACCTGCTATTGACATGCAATGTGAACTTGAATCTGTATTCAATATCAATTCCTATCTGAAGTCAATGGCATTTGATATCCTGTCCGGCAATTGGGATGGACCGCTTTATAATAAAAATAATTTTTTTCTTTATCACAATCCGATCACCGGTTTGTTTGAATATATTCCTTACGATCTTGACAATACGTTTGGCATCGATTGGTTTAATATTGACTGGTCAGTACGTAATATTTATAATTGGTGCCATGATACTCAACCTCGTCCCTTGTACACGAAAATACTGCAGGTTGAAGAATACAAAAACAGACTTTCATATTATATCCATCGCATCATCAACGAACAGTATAAAGAAGCGGTTCTTTTTCCTAAGTTGGATGCATTAAAAAATATGCTGGCTCCATTTATTTCCGATGACGTGTATTATACCCTGGATTATGGATTTGATATTGATGATTTCAATAAAGGATTTAGTCAGTCTTTGCCTTATACACATACACCTATCGGAATTAAGCCTTTTATAGCAAGCCGCCGTTCATCGGCAATAACGCAATTGGAGTTAAATGATATATCACCCGTGATCACGGAGGTAAAAGTCAATCAATCTCTGCCTTCTCAAGAACTAATCATCCAGGCATTTATTGAGGATGATCAGCAAATTGAAAATGCAGAGGTAGTGATTCAATTAAATGGTACAGAACCAGTTGAAATCCTCACACTCGCTGATGATGGTCAGCATCACGATAAAGAAGCACATGATGGATATTATGGTGTTTCTTTTTCTCTTCCGGGTTCGTGCAATTCGATTTCCTATACAATCAACGCAACAGATATTCATGGAAATGAAAGCCATTATCCTGTTTGCGGAACGAAAACGATCAGTGTTTGTATTTCGTCATTGACCCTCGTCATCAATGAACTCATGGCAAGTAATGAAACTACCACGACAGATGAAAATGGTGAATACGAAGACTGGATAGAGATATTTAATTACGGTACGGAAGATATTTACCTGGGCGACAAATATCTCTCGGATAAAGCTGACAATCCTATTAAATGGAAACTCCCTGATATTTCAATTCAGCCTGGTGAATATATTGTGGTTTGGGCTGATGAAGACGGATCCCAGGGAGATTTACATGCCAATTTCAAGTTAAGTGCTACCGGCGAGTATGTTGGTATTTATGACAATGACGCTTCCGGAAATGCACTTATTGACGGGATTACATTCGATGCACAACAACCTGATATTTCATTCGGAAGAATACCAAATGGAACGGGGTCTTTTCAATCGCTTCAACCAACGCCTGGCGGAATTAATCAATTCTCTTCGGCCACGACAAATGAAAAAGATTCATTCAGTGTTTCATTGTTTCCAAATCCCACACATGATTTTATTTTTATAAAAGGAGATGTTTCAAAAATTTCGAAGCATCAATGGGTGATCATCAACACATTTGGTCAAGCGATTCTACTACTGCAGGGGGATACAAAATCAATCAACATCAGCCATCTTCCAAATGGAATTTATGTACTTGGTGTAAAAAGTGATCATGGTTTACGGATCCTTGGCAAAATTGTTAAGGATTAAGTGGGATCAGGAGGCATATTAATTTAAAGAATTTTTGATCCTCCTTTTCAGGTTATTCAATAACATTTAGATTTCCCTACTTGAAAAGTATATCTACTTAAACGGGTTAACAATTTCCACTCCCCTGATCACCTGGCCGTGATTCATATCTTCAGTATAGATTACTTTACAATGACTTGAACTGGCCGAACATATGATGAGACTATCCCAAAATGAAAGTTGATGTACTACAGAAGTATCGATCGCATCAAAAATAAGAGATGCATTGACGGTGATGATTTCAAAATCATCAAAAAGACCAAGAAGATTCTTTATTGTAATCGGGTCATGATTCAATTTGAGCGTCATCGTTACAAAAAACTCCTGCAATACTTGTGTGGATAAAACGATGAGATTGTCTAAAGATGATTTCTCAAATAACTCACGGCTTATTTTCATTTTGGCAGGACTCATGCCCGACTGCATATAAATCAAAATGCTGGTATCAATAAATACTTTATTTCTCCTATACATCGTCCCGCTTCCAGTTGATTGTATCGACAGGTGATTTCAATTTTTCCATCTCACGAAGGATTTGACTGGCATTTGTTTGATGACTTGGCTGAACTGTTGATTTCAAGAGTTTCCTGATCAATGCATTCAGTGTTGTTCCATGCTTTGATGCATATTCACGTCCTTGTTTTATGAGGTCTTCGGGGATTGATAAGGTGATATTTTTCATCAAATAATCAGATTAATCCAAATTTACACATATTATGTGCACATCTACATCTTTTAAATAGCTTATAAATTTATGAATCAAGGTTTGATAGTCAGCTTTTATCAGGTAAAACCATGATTTTTAATGATTTAGCGCCATTTAGAGAATATTATTAAATACCCCCGAACTTCCTTCCGAACTGATAAGCCATTGGTATTTGGTCTGTAGTCAAAACTAAATTTTCCCAGTTTGCTATTTAGGGCAATTTTCTTCTGCCAGCATTCTTAAAACCTTTAATATTTTGTTAAAAAAATATGTGTAATCATCAAAATGTCATTACATTTGCGCCCAATATTTGATAAAACACAAACAATTATGAAAAAACTATTTTTCTTCCTTCTTCCACTTCTCGTGCTTTCATGCAAAGGTGTGGAGCAATACCGTGCCGGCATCGAAGAGGTTTCCGGATCATGGGATACAACGACTAAAGCTGCATCTGATTTTTCAGGTATGGTTGCTTCAGATATGACCAACTATACTAAAGCATTAGCTTCAATGAATCCTGATGAGGCTACTATGAAAAAGCTGAAACCAGAACAAGTTACAGCTTGGACAGCAGCTCAGAAAGGTGCAACTGATGCACTTTCTGCTTATGCTCCTCTTCAAAAAACAATTGGTGATTTCATGAAAACATGGACAGAAAAATCAGCCGATGTCAATGCACTTAAAGAAGGTCTTGCAAAAGGCAAAGTTGAAGGTGATGTAACTGCTAAAATTACTGAGCTGAAAGCTTTGATAGCTACTGCGGGCGAGAACATGACTGCATGGAAAGCATCTTATGCTACCATTAAGAATGGTGTTGCAGCTGCTCTTACTAACCTTCAGCAAATGATGGCTTCCTATTCTGCTCCAGCAGCTTCTGCTACTGTGAAGTCTACAACCCCAATGAAGAAGAAGTAATTGAAAAATACCGGAAACGGTAAGAAAAAAAGGCCTCTGCACGATGTGTGGGGGCTTTTTTATTTAATCTCATTTTAGACTAACCCATGGTGTCTTATCCTTTCAACTTATCTTTGAATCATGTATAAGGATAAAAAAGTCGTCGTTGTTTTACCCGCGTACAATGCTTCACGTACACTGGCCAAAACGTATAATGAAATTCCACATGACCTTGTGGATGAAGTTGTACTGTGCGATGATGCCAGCCGGGACAATACATACGAGGAAGCTCAGGCGCTGGGTATCAATCACGTCATCCGGCATGAACAAAATAGAGGGTATGGCGGCAATCAGAAAACGCTTTATAAAAAAGCACTTGAAATCAACGGAGATATCGTCATCATGCTCCACCCGGATTATCAATATACCCCATTGCTCATACCCAGCATGGTCAATATCATCGGTGAGAATCTATATCCGGTCGTTCTCGGTTCTCGGATTTTAGGAAAAGGAGCTTTAAAGGGAGGTATGCCACTCTATAAATATTGGGCGAACCGGTTTCTTACGCTTTTCCAAAATATAATGGTCAATTATAAATTGTCAGAATATCATACAGGATATAGAGCATTTAGTGCAGAGGTGCTCAGGTCGATTCCATTTGATTCCAATTCAGATGACTTCATTTTTGACAATGAAATGCTCTCCCAGATTATCTATGCCGGATTTCCGATAGCAGAAGTAACATGTCCTACCAAATATTTTGAAGAAGCTTCATCTATTAATCTTTCAAGAAGCATGAAATACGGACTTGGTGTGCTTCGCGTCTCTATACTCCATCGGCTTCAGCTTTGGGTCGGGCGGCTA
>JBDUAU010000144.1:0-9256 GCA_040004485.1 Saprospiraceae bacterium | reverse complement strand
ATCTATTCTCCATGTAAGTTTTTTTTAAAATCAATCCTATACCTCTTGGGAATACTACTGTGAGTCAATATCTCTATGAGATCAATCACCGAAAAATACCATTTCTGTCGATACTCATCCCAGAGGGTTCTTACCTTCTTTTCTTCAAATAGCTTATAGGGACTCATGTACCTTTTGTCCTGTCTTCGAGTATCATTTGTTCATAAAGTTTAAAAAGATACTTCATGTTTTATACTTCATCATTCTCAAATGACCGCAGAATACAGGCCAACATTTTTTCATGCCGTATTTGATCCAAATATTGAGCTATCGTTGTGATAATTATCTTATAACCTATTAATATTGAACTAGTTGCATAATTAATAACTTCAAATTAAACCCAACATTCAATTTTCAATTAATGGGTAAAATATTTACTATTAGAGTGCTACATATTAAGTTATTACATATATTTACCCCCACAAGATGGAAATATCAGAAGTAACGAAGAGGTTTCTCCAATGCCTCGATAAACTAGTAGAAGAAGGAAAGGTCAGGTCAAAGCGACACTTCGCCTTATCCATTGGTTATCATGCTCAGGGTATTTCCGAAATGATTGGTCATAGGAGGGATGTGCCGCTTGAATTGATTGAAAAAGCGGTAGCAACTTACCGTTTTAACCCTCATTATCTTTTTTCAGGAATTGGAAATATGTTTTCCGGTGCGCTTCCTGATGACGGACTCCGGTTAAGAAATCTGACAGTAGTGCTTGATCAGAAAGGAGATGAAAGGATCGTTCACGTGCCTTATCCTGCGCAAGCCGGTTATGGAAAATTGCTTGATGATCCAACTTATATTCAGGAGCTTCCTTCTTATCAGTTACCTGATCCACAATTCAGGTCGGGCAGCTACAGATCATTTGAAATCGCAGGTACAAGTATGGAGCCGACTTTCAGACCGAATGATGTCGTCATCGCAGCTTTTGTCGAACCTCGATACTGGGAACAGGCGATAAAAAATCATCAGTTATACATCATCGTGACTCACCAGGAAGTCATCATTAAAAGAATCATCAATCGCATCAAAACCGACAAAATAATTGATTGTATTTCTGACAATGAAGAATTTAGTCTTTACTCAATTCCGGCAGTAGAAATTCTTGAAGTTTGGAAGGTAAGAATGAAACTTACATCACATTTTGAACCTCCATCTCCCCGGGTCAATACAGATTCCATTTCTCTGCAGCTTATGGCACAGCATAAGATGCTCGAAAACCTGCAATATCATTTTACAAAAACGATAGCAGAGTAGGTATTCTGTATTCGCATCCTTAATTGTATTTTCATTTCTGGAATCGTATTTTTATCATCATGAAGATAAATGGCAAAGTAGTACTCATAGCGATTGAAGGTGGGGCATATGGCATTATCGACCACTCCGGTCGAAAATTCCTTCCACTGAATATGCCTAATCAATTGAAGAAGGATGGTGCAAATGTGGTCTGTAAAGTCCGACCTGCCGATGTTGAAACGACAATGATGTGGGGCGAACCAGTCTATATAGATTCATTCGAAACATTGTCATGATAGGTTAAAATAATTTTTTCCAATAAAATTGTTGGAAGCTTTATTAAAGATCTTATCGAAACATCATTCTCCCATCTCAGGCAACACAAGTTTTGAGCTTCTTTTCTCATCAAGCCACTCTACAAAGCGGGCGAGTAAAAAATTTGATTCTCTTTGAGAAGAAATAAACTCATCCATGTGTTGCGCAACGAAATTCGTATCAAAGTGACCGGAAATAAAATCCGGATGATTGATGGCAAATTTTCCAAAAGCCAGGGTGGTATCCACACCGTGTATTTGGTACTCGTCAATGGCGCGACTCAATTTTTCAATAGCCTCAACCCTCGATGGTGCATGGACGATTAATTTGCTAATCATCGGATCATAATGAATAGGTATCTCAAGTCCTTCGCTATATCCCTCATCAACCCTGATGCCATTGCCTGTGGGATGACGATAACGGATAAGTTTGCCTGTTGAAGGACTGAAACCTAACAGGGGATTTTCTGCATAGACACGTAACTCTAATCCATGTCCATCAATAGTGAGATCCTTTTGCTGAAGAGTGAGTGGATGTCCTTCAGCTATTCTGATCTGCCATTCAACGAGATCAAGGCCTGTGATAAATTCTGTCACCGGATGTTCAACCTGCAGACGAGTATTCATTTCAAGGAAGTAATGATTCCCTTTGTCATCAAGTAAGAATTCGACAGTGCCCGCCCCCCTGTACTGACATGATTGGGCTACACGGATTGCATCCTGACCCATTATTTCTCTTTTCTCCGATGAGAGAATGGAGGATGGTGCTTCTTCTATTATTTTCTGATGACGGCGCTGAATAGAACATTCTCTTTCGAAAAGATGTATGCAATGACCATATTGATCTGCGAGAATCTGTACTTCGATATGTCTGGGAGAGGATACATATTTTTCAATAAAAACCGAACCATCGCCGAATGATGACAAGGCTTCACTCATAGCTCGTTCAATCTGAGATTCCAATTCGGTTTCAGATTGTACGATACGCATTCCTTTACCACCACCTCCTGCAGCTGCTTTCACAAGCAGAGGATATCCGATACGTTTTCCGACTTCCATTGCTTCGTTAAGATCAGACAATGCACTTTCTGATCCGGGTACTAAAGGAATCCTGAATTCTTTTGCGGCTTCTTTTGCTGAAAGTTTATTGCCCATCGTGTGAATACTTTCAGGCGAAGGGCCAATAAATATTATTCCTGCATTTTCAACAGCCCGGGCAAAAACGTCATTTTCACTCAGAAAACCGTAGCCGGGATGGATAGCATCAGCGTGGGTATTAAGAGCAGCACTTATGATTTTCTCTGCATTGAGATAAGAATCTCTTGATGGTGAAGGGCCGATAAATACAGATTCGTCTGCCATCAATACATGCGGACTCATTCGATCAGCTTCTGAGTATACAGCGACGGTTTTGATATGGAGACGCTTACAGGTGCGCATGATCCTTGCCGCTATCTCTCCACGATTAGCGATGAGTATTTTTTTAATGGGTTTAATCATCGCTGCAATTTAGGATTTCTTTGTGGAGTAAGAGTTGTCAGACATCATCCCGCCAAATAAAATAATCAACTTCCAGCAGAAGGGTAACCTATTGCTATATTGTATTTTGTTTTACCTTAAAGCCCAATACATTTTTATATATGAATCCTGTCAATGATACCCTCTGGAAGCCTTCTGCAGAAGATATCAGGTCATCACGGCTCCATGAATATCGTCAATGGCTTAAAGAAAACCATTATCCTGAAACAAATGACTACGAATCCCTTTGGAAATGGTCTGTAGACCAACCTGAAATTTTTTGGGAGACAATCATTTCTTTTTTCAATGTCACATTACATAACCCTTATACAAGTGTATTATCAGGAGGTGAAATGCCCGACATGATTTGGTTTGACGGGGCTACCTTAAATTATGCAGAACAGATTCGAAAGGGAATGGCCGGGCAGCAAACAGCCATTCTTTTTGCTTCTGAAAATGGTGATCGTCGATCTATTTCAGTTGATGAAATGTGGAGAGAAGTGTCCAAAATAAGGGCTTACTATTTAGCACATGGAGTAAAATCAGGAGACAGGATCGCCGGATTTCTTCCGAATATTCCTGAGGCCACATTTGCATTTCTGGCAGCTGCTTCATTAGGTGCTGTATGGTCATGTTGTTCTCCGGATTTTGGCATTAGTAGTGTTGTTGATCGCTTTGCACAAATTGAACCTGTGTTGTTTATTTCTGCCGATGGTTACTATTACAATGGAAAAACATTTAATCGTAAAAACGAAATTTCATCCATTATCGAATTATTACCAACGCTTAGAAACTCGCTGTTAATAGAGTACATAGGATCTTCTAATGCAATTTCATCGGATGGTATTACGAAATATGGTAGTTTGAATGAAGGTGATGAAGACATACCAACATTTGAGGCGGTATCATTTAGTCATCCGTTATGGATACTATTTTCATCCGGCACTACTGGTGCACCTAAAGCCATTACGCATTCGCATGGAGGATGTTTGCTTGAGCATCTGAAGTATCTCGCATTTCACAATGATGTTCATGCGGGTGAGAAGTTTTTCTGGTATACCACAACAGGTTGGATGATGTGGAATTTTCTTCAGGGATCCATGCTTATGGGTGCTACAATAGTGATCTATGATGGAAGTCCTTCCTATCCTGATCTTTCTGGTTTATGGAAGATGGCAGAAGAATTTGAAATACATCACTTTGGAACAAGCGCTCCCTTCCTTGTAGCATGTATGAAAGAGAAGATAATGCCAGGGAAAGAATATGTACTTAAGAATATGCGGAGTATAGGTTCTACAGGATCGCCATTGCCACCTGAGGCATTTCAATGGGTGTATGAGGCAGTACATGATAGAATCTGGTTATGTTCGATGAGTGGAGGTACGGATGTATGTACAGCGTTTGTCGGAGGCGTGATAGAAAAGAATGTCTTGAAGGGTGAAATTCAGGCACGGGCATTAGGTTGTAGCCTTTATGCATTTGATGAAAACCGAAAACCTATACTTGAGTCGCTCGGCGAAATGGTGATCACGAAACCAATGCCTTCAATGCCCATTTATTTTTGGAATGATCCGGGTAAAAAAAGATATAAAGCAAGTTATTTTGAAGATATTCCCGGTGTATGGCGTCATGGTGATTGGGTGAAAATAACTCAGGGAGGAGGTGTTGTCATCTATGGCCGATCAGATGCTACACTTAACCGGCATGGAATAAGAATCGGAACATCTGAGATCTATCGTGTGTTGGATGAAATTCCTGAAATAGAAGATAGTCTCATCGTCAATCTTGAGTTGGAAGGCGGAAGACATTATATGCCTCTGTTTGTAAAGCTTCGAAATGGATTCTCTGTGGATGAAGAATTGAAAAAACGAATTGCATTTTTGCTAAAAACAAAATGCACACCGCGTCATGTTCCGGATGATGTGATAATGGTAAAAGAAATCCCATATACTATCAGTGGAAAAAAAATGGAAACCCCCGTTAAGAAAATCCTGATGGGCATGAAAGTAGATGATTCACTCAATCGTGATGCTATGCGGAACCCCGATTCTTTGAAATTTTTTACAAAATGGGTAGTTCCCAAAGCGTGAATTTTCTAAAGCTCATTTATCCACAGGAAATAAGGATTTTTGTGACTGAGATTACCGGATACAGAATAAAAATCTAAAATTGTAAATTTAGATTTCCAAGGCTCTGCTGAAGAAAGAAATGCGGTAGTTTGGCAAGTAATTTTAAGAGAAATAGTTACTTCATAATATGCATATTATCAGAATATTAGCGGCAATTACTTTATTTAATGCTTTAAGCACTTTGCAGGTACAGAGTCAACAAGCGTTACTTACTTCAGGTAAAGATGCAAATGGAGTGGGAGGTTCAGTGGCTTATTCAATAGGTCAGACGGATTACGTCAATTTTAGCAGTGATTCCGGCAAAATAAGTCTTGGCGTGCAGCAGCCATTAGTTGTCATGATGGTTGGGATTGAAGATCCTAAGACCAATACTGAGGTAAGTGTATTTCCCAATCCGGTCAGCATATCAATTCATCTTAAACTGGAAGTGGCATCTACTACAATAGCAAAGGAGAATCCTTCTTTTACGTTGTATGATATAAATGGAAAAATAGTGTTACGGCAGAAAATCAAAGAGGTATTAACAATAATTCCGATGGAACAATATGGAAGTGGAATGTATTTGTTACGTGTCACAGTAAATAAAGGCGAAGTCAGGACTTTCAAATTATTTAAAACAAATTAAATGATGAAATATCAATATTCAGTTTTAATAGCGTTGTTTGTTTTTTCATGCTCATTCCTTCCAGGGATGCAAGCACAAACACCTCAAAAGATGAGTTATCAGGCTGTCATCAGAGATGTGTCTAACACACTTGTGACTGATCATATCATTAGGGTCAAGATTGGTGTTTTGCAGGGATCAGAAGACGGTATTGTTGTTTTTGAAGAGTCACATCTTACAACGACGAATTCGAATGGTTTGGCAACATTTAAGATAGGCGAGGGAAATGTGATAAGCGGAACCATAGGTAATATTGACTGGGGTGCCGGACCTTATTTTATCAAATCAGAAACTGATCCAAGCGGTGGCACAAATTATTCTATCACGGGTACTAGTGAATTGTTGAGTGTGCCTTATGCTTTGTATGCCGCCAATGGTGGTGTGGAAGGTCCTCAGGGCCCTCAGGGTATTGAAGGTCCGAAAGGTGAACAGGGGGATCCAGGACCACAAGGAGACCCAGGTCCACAGGGTGAGCCGGGTCTACAAGGTGTGCAGGGTGAAGCGGGAGCTACAGGTGCTCAGGGTGAGAAAGGTGATACAGGAGATCCGGGACCAACTGGACCACAGGGAATACAAGGCGTCAAAGGTGATACAGGAAACCCTGGCCCTCAAGGCCCTCCGGGCCCTCCGGGATCAATAGCTGGTAGTGATATGCAAATCAGCTTTAATGATGGTGGGATACCAGGTGCTGATGTAGATTTTATTTATAATAAAGGTTCGAATCATATGAGCGTTGGTTCACCCATTATTAATCCTTCAGCAGCACTTGAAATTAAATCCACTACAGGAGCATTGCTGATGCCCCGAATGACTACGCAGGAAAGAGATGCACTGGATGCATCAGAGGGTATGCTCATCTATAATACGGATGTGCAGAAATTTCAGGGTTTCGTAGGCGATTCAGGAACTACAGTTGTCGCAAAAAGTGAAGTAACTGCAGCCACATATTTTATTGGAAACGATGGAGTCAATGTCAATTACCTGGCGCAAACATTTACACCACTACATTCAGGGTTTATGCAAGCTGTAGAATTTAATGTGAGTAGCCTTACACCCGGTTTTAATATGACAGTCCAATTATATGTTGGAAACACTCCGGGTTCAGGGACTTTTCTCACGCAAGCCCAGGTGGTGCTAAATACGCTTGGTTGGAATACAATCAATATGCCTCCTGGTTTTCTTTTAAATATGGGTGCATCTTATTATATAATTATTTCGCCGACTATTGTTTCATCTGATCTCATCGGTGTCACCATCAGTAACGGATCACCCCCCGGAGGACATCCGGGAGGAAATTTATACTATTACAATTCCGTAACACTTGGATTCGATCCGGCACCACTTGATGATATGGATTTCAGAATAAAGGCATTGGTCAATAACCAGGGATGGGTGGATCTGCATTAAATGCAATTTTCGATGGTTGCTGAGCTGCAGCACAAGAATGAGTTATGCAAGCCGAAGCATTGATTTTCGATTTTCGATTTTCGATTTTTGATTTTTGATGATTGCTGGGCTGCGGTTGCTGAGCTCTAGTACATGGTTGAGTGCGGCAAGTCGAAGCACAGCACAAGGATGAGTGAAGCAGGCCGAAGCATTTGATTTTCGATTTTTTTGTATTGGAATAAAAAAGAAAAAAGATGTTGTCATGCATTTAAGCTTTTATGCATCAGAGGTTCATCTATGAGTTCGGATAAAATATTGCGAAGTGCTTCATTGATGCTGTCCATGTATTGCGACATTCGGTAATACATCACCACAGAGGAAAGTTTCATTTCACCTCTCTCAAGCTCGCGCATCAACTCACGTTCATAATCGAGGTAGTCCTGATCTTTTTCACTGAGGTCGTAAGTAAGACCTTTCCATTGGTTTCTGTTGATTGAATTGGTTTGCAACATTTGAATACAACTTTTCAACATCACATTAGCATCATTGATCCTGTGGAGTAGAATTGAACGTTGTGTAGGGCCAAACCAAATACGTTGTTGTCTCTTATCCCCAAGGAGTTGATATACCCGATCATATTTAGTGCGCAGATGATCGACCAAAAGGCTGATATTGAGCAGGCTTTTGATTTGCTTCGACGTCAGCAGTGAACTACGGTCTTCCACCATACCGGTCAGATATTCATTGATAGCTTCCTGGTTTTCATTAAGCGTTTTCAGATATTCATTCGCTAATTTGACCTGGATATGGAAATCTGTTTCAGAAGAATAATTGGCAATACGGTTTAGAATTGAATTGAGATGGCGGACACGCTGACATTGTTGAAGGATTTCCTGGCGCGCTATTGGTAAAGACAAATCAGCTGTATTGCTTCCAGTATCAATAAAAAATAATTTTCGTTGCTTTTCTGATTTATTCTTTACGGTTCTGGAAGCTAACCGGATCAACTCAGGTAATAGAACCATAAAGACCACAGCATTTACCAGGTTAAATAAAGTATAGAAAATGGAGAGACCCATAGGCATCGCTTTTGGATCTGTGAATGGGTCACCTATGCCCAGCCAATCATTCATCATCCAACCTAAGAATGGAAGAATAAGAGGAAAAAATGGCAAAACCCAAAGAACGCCAATCACATTAAACAAAACATGTATCCTGGCTGCTTTTTTGGATTCACTATTTCCAACCCATGACGCAATTTCTGTCGTGATCGTTGTCCCGATATTTTCACCAAGTACCATAGCTGCACCGATATCAAAAGGCAGCCATCCATTGATACACATTGCGAGTGTAAGTGCGATAGCTGCACTTGAAGATTGAATCAACGCGGTAAAAACAATTCCAATAAAAATGTAAATCAGAATCGATATCAATCCATGATCGGCCAGGTGGCCAAGGAAAGTCATGATCTCATTATGCTCCTGAAGATCAGCGACAACACTTTTTAAAAATTGCAATGAAATCAAGAGTAGTGAAAAGCCAATGGCAGATTCAGCCCAGTGCCGGTATTTTCCGTTTTTCCAAAAAAGAAATGGCATAGCCAAGGCAATGAGAGGCAGGCACAGTGTAAATAAATTAAGTTCGAATCCCAGGATAGTGACGATCCAGATCGTGACCGTCGTTCCGACGTTTGCGCCGATGATAATACTTGCTGCAGCTGTCAATGAAATTATTCCGGCATTGACGAAACTTACCGTCATAACTGTTGCTGCCGAACTCGACTGAATCATAGCTGTTGTAAAAAACCCAGTCAAAAAAGAAGAAATCCTATTGTGTGTGACACGTTGCAAAGCCTCCCGCAATTGAATACTGGCCATACGTTGGACACCCTCACTCATGACTTTCATGCCATAAATGAAGAGTGCCAATGCCCCTAATACCTGCAATATGCCGTACCACCCAAACTCAACCATAAT
>JBDUAU010000659.1:0-2767 GCA_040004485.1 Saprospiraceae bacterium | reverse complement strand
AGTGCTCGGTGCATACGAGCAGGGGATGAAGACCAAAGAAATCGCTGATCGCTTTTGTAGCGGCAGCTTTCTCATCTGCCGGAGCTCCTCCGGAATATTTCTTAATAAATTCTGCTTTAGCCGCGGCGTAGGGCGTGTACGTTTCAAGATATCTTTCTGTTGCTGTTTCTGATTTGCTTCTTCGGCCCGGAACATCATTGTCAAAATAAATGGCCAGTGGAAGGAAGTCTTCAAGATTACCCAACTCCAGGTAGAGATCAACTACCAGAGTATCATGACCGAGGTCATCAGACGTATTGAATGTCTTGCTTGCAGGTAAGTAACCTTTTTTGCTTCCTTTAGCCTTCATATTCGTTTTTGGAGGTGCCAGGAAAATATATTGGGTCGCATATGTTTCTTGTTTTACTCGCGGAGCACCATTTGGCAGCTCCATCAATTCAACACGTGCTCCTTCCAGCGGAAGTCTGTTTCTTTTTTCGAATGTTCTGACTAAAATGACTCGTTGTGCCGGTTGGAGATATAGGCGTTTTTCAATCTCCGTAGACTTCTTCAGGCCTTCGGTTGAAAAGCTTGCAGAATCAGGTAGAAACTCACGTTTCTCTCCGATAACACTATAATTTGTATTGCGATTGACTGGAATGATGACCACATTTGTGTCAAGGGTGGGAAAAGTTCCGGCATATACCCCTGATTCTTTTAGGATGACCTGTACATTGTTAAGTGTATCACCTGTCTGTTTATTAAAGGTCAGGACCTTTACAGTAACAATGATTGGTTCTTTTGTGAAATAATAGATATCATAACAGCAAGCTTCATCTTCAGGTGATAGGTACATTGACCCCAACCGATTGGAAGAAAAATATCCTTTCTTTTCATCATCAGATAATGAATAGAATGCATCATCGAGACTACTATTGGTAGGCGAGCCAAGGTTAATCACTTCACCCCAGGTGCCACTGTTATTTTCAGACTTGAATATATCCAAACCGCCAAATCCTAAATAATCCTGCGAGCTAAAATATAATGTATTGGAACCCCTGTGATAAAAAGGAGAATTGTCAGTTTCAGGTGTGTTTAAAGCAGTTAGATTTTCCGGTGCGGTGAAATTATCCTTGTCTACAATTGTGCAGTACCAGATATCCTGTCTGCCTTTGCCGCCCGGCCTGTCAGAAACAAAATATAAAACTTCTTTACCTGATTTAGGATCATACCCGACACATGGCTGTGTATTGGTATACCCATTCACGTTGATTGGATCAGGTAATTTCTGTGCTATGCCATAAACGCCATCGACGATATCCCTGTAATAGAGATCACATCTGATTTCTGATGCATTGATGTATTCGCAGAGAGAATAGAAAACTCTGTCTTTGGCTGCGTTAAAAGCAGTGTTTGCTGTATGGAGATAAGAATCATTGATCATGCTGTCAAGGACTCCTTCTTTATCTTCAACACTCTTTAGGACTTTAGAATAGGGTTTATCCGGGTGGGCTGCCTGCTCCACTAAAAACCGGAGTGAAGTATAATATAATATGCTGTCTTCCTGATGAGCACCAAATTCTGAAAAAGTGGTATTGACTTCAGTGCCAAGATGGATTAATACGAGTGAAGTATCCTTGTTTTTCAATTCTTCAATAGCCCACTGTGCAATCTCAGTATGCTTCTGAGCCATTGCAGTCAATTCAGCATCATCACCACTATGTTCAGAAATATAAATCTTGTAGAGATCAAGTGCATCCTGGTATTTTCCCAGACGTTCTTTGACGTAGCCAAGCCAGAATGTGGTAGCCGGGTAGTCATTTGCATCTTTGTCATCTGCTACTGTCTGATAGAATTCTTCTGCTCTTGTAAAAGCTGAATAAAGTCTTGCTGCTTCTGCAAGTTTGTAGGTGATTTCAATATTATTTTCTTCGATCTCATGCGCAGTTCTCAAAAAGTTGTAAGCTGTGAAATAGTCTTTTTTAACCAGAGCATCATCTGCACCTTTGAGGTATGCATTTAGTGTCTGGCTGCTGGCAGCCTGGATGAGAAAGAATGAGAGGAGAGTAGTCAGAATAAGTGGACGCATAATTCGATACTATTACTTATAAACTCGATATCAGAATATAGAACAGACCCTGGTTTGTTCCAGTGGCCAAAGTTTTTTGAATGTATAATTGACAAAAAATTCAGGGCCGCCGTAATTATTCGAAGCTGTCTTGAATGGTGATGTATTGACATCATAACTGAAGCCGGCTTTCCATCCGTCATAACCGATGGCTGCCATTGGAATGAGGGCATCATCGAGCCTGTCTGCTATACCCAGGTGAAGTTCAACTTCGCGGGCTTTTTTATTGCTGATGTGAATGATGAGACCTCCACCAAATACAGTTTCTTCGTAAGGGCCTTGTGATTGATAAAGTCCATTACCAAAAATGTCAAGACGGCTGCCCAGTTTAAGAACACCCATGGCTGAGTAGGTAAGGCGATATGGAAGTTTAATCTTATCCGCATCATAAAAACTAAAGCCAGGTTGGTTGAGATGGTAGGCACCAACACCTAAATCGATTTTTGTTCTGTCTTTTCCCTGGAGTCTTATGTTCACTCCACCGCCTAAATCGAGCCAGAAGAAACTAGTATTATTAAAACTTTCTCCAGATGGTCCAGGAACAGCATGACCTCCGTCCCACCAAGTGTCCCATGTTAGATCCTTTTCGTTAAATGATCTCTGACCGCCGCCTAAATAGGCACCAAGACCAACAAAAAAGCTTTTTGTTAAGGCCTGGGT
>JBDUAU010000249.1:0-9264 GCA_040004485.1 Saprospiraceae bacterium | reverse complement strand
TCCTGTGCAACTGGGTATGGCCGTAGCTATGGACAATTGCACACCTACTGAACTTATCATTATCTCTTATACAGATCATACAGAAAATCTTGGCCATTGTAATGGTACCGGATCCTTTACAAGACATTGGACAGCTACTGACATGTGCGGCAATGTCGCTGTGTGTATTCAAACCGTAGTCATCATTGATAATACTAAACCAATCCTTACTATACCACCTGCCATCACAATAGCTTGTACACAAAGCACAAGTGTAACCGTTACAGGCCAGGCAACAGCAACAGACAATTGCACATCAACATCTAATATCACAATTAACTTTTCTGACAACGTTCTCGGTCTTACCGGATGCAGCGGCACGGGAGTCATCGTCAGAACATGGACAGCCGCAGATGCATGCGGAAATATTGCTACAGGTACACAGTTCATAACTGTACAGGACAATACTGCTCCTCAGATCACTTGCCCTGCGAATGTGACAATATCATGTGAATCTTCAATATTGCCTGCAGTCACCGGTGCTTTCTCTTCAACTGATCAATGCGGCACTACATTTAATTCATACACAGATGAAATAGCTCAACCCGTTGGCTGCAATGGCACAGGTGTCATCACACGTCATTGGGCAGCTATCGATGGATGCGGCAATTTGTCGACATGCAATCAAACCATCACCATCGTAGACCATACATCACCTGCCATGGCATGTCCACAAAATATAACTGTGGATTGCTCAGTAGGAATTCAACCTGCTGTCACCGGATCTCCGGTCGTGAGTGACAATTGTACATCAGTCACTAACCTTATAGTGACACACCAGGATGTAGAACTTGCTCCACTCGGATGCAGTGGTACCGGAATAATAAAAAGAACCTGGACCGTGGCTGATGCCTGTGGAAATAGTACAACATGCACACAAACAATACAAATCACTGATCTGCTCAAACCAACCTTGACTTGTCCCCCTCCGGCTACAATCAGCTGTGAGGATTCTGTTTTACCTGATGCTACCGGCGTTGCAGTTGCAGCAGACAACTGCACGCCTGTTAGTTTATTGACAGTCGGTTATACGGATGATGTATCAGGTCTTTTCGGTTGCAATGGAACAGGTATACTCAATCGTACATGGATGGCAACAGATCTGTGCGGAAATACTTCAACATGCATTCAGCAAATCTGGATCGTCGATCATACTGATCCTGTCATCACTTGCCCTGCTAATGTTGAGGTCAGTTGCTCTGATTCATCAGACCCATCACATACAGGCAGCGCAACGGGAACTGATAATTGTAGCCCATCTGTCACCATTTCGTATGCAGATGTAATGCAATTGAACGGATGTAATAATACAGGCCTTATCCTCAGGACCTGGTCTGCACAAGATGCATGTGGAAATGTAAAAACATGTACACAGCTTATCACCATAGTCGATCGCACACCACCGGTTATTACTTGTCCACATGATACATTGATTGATTGTGGATTTTATAATAATCCGGATGCATTGGGTTATCCTTCAGGCACAGATAATTGTACGGCTTCCGGTGATTTGATTCTCAACTTTCATGATGATCTTTCAGGACTGACAGGTTGTACCAATACAGGTGTCATCTTAAGGACATGGTCTATGGAAGATGCTTGTGGCAATATCGGCACATGTGTTCAGCGTATCACAGTTGCAGATACGACAGCTCCTGTTATTACATGCCCTGCAAGCGTAGTCATCAATTGTAAGGACAACACTTTGCCTTCTGCAAATGGAAAGGCAACAGCAACGGATTATTGCACAGCAAGTCTTTTTATCAAAATCATATACAAAGATGATCTGAGCCAGGCCGGTCAATGCAATGGTTCAGGATACATATACAGAGTCTGGACGGCAACTGATCAGTGTGGAAACGCTGCCACTTGTACGCAGACAATTCAGATCGTAGATCATGTAGCTCCTGAAATTCAGTGTCCTGCATCTTACCAGATATCTTGCGAAGCGGATCGCTCACCTGCAGTTCAGGGTTATGCAAGAGCAACTGACAATTGCACCGCTGTACCGGATATCAATATCACATACAACGATAATATAGCCAACCTCACAGGTTGTAACCATACAGGAAACCTTTACCGCACATGGAAAGCAACTGATGCTTGCGGTAATTCAAGTACATGTATACAGGTATTGACCATCATTGATACAAAGGCACCTATCATCACTCCTCCTGCGCCGATCACTGTCTCATGTGAATCATCACTGGACGTTTCCGTAACTGGAAATATAGCTGTTACAGATAATTGCACACCGGAAAGCGCATTGACTATAGTCGTAACGGATGATTTTACAGCTGTCATCGGATGTAATCATACCGGTACATTGAAAAGAAAATGGGTTGTGACTGATCTTTGTGGCAACTCAACAAGTGCAGCACAGAATATCCGAATAATCGATACAACACCTCCGACGATCACATGTGGAAGTTCCGTCGAAGTTAATTGTGGTGATTCAATTGATCCATCAGTTCTGGGCACACCTGAAATATCAGACAATTGTACTGCAATAGCTGATCTCGATTTACTTCACTTCGATAACACTGCCGGTCTTAATGGATGCAACGGTACAGGTATACTCTTAAGAACATGGGTTGTATATGATGACTGTGGTAATTTAAATAGCTGTCTGCAGGTCATTAATGTAGTTGATAAAACAGCGCCTCAAATTCTGTTACCTCCGAATATTACGACAAGCTGCGAATTTGCAGATGACCTCGATGAATTGGGCAGAGCTACTGCTATAGATCAGTGCACACCTGCTTCACAAATCGAGATAGCATATAAAGACAATAACATCGGCCTGATATTCTGCAATGGAACAGGACAACGTGAGCGTGTATGGAGTGCCACTGACCTTTGCGGCAATGTTTCTACTGCTGTTCAGTATATTAGTTTCATAGATACACTAGCACCGATATTTTATACGCCATTGGATGTCGTCATTAATTGTGAGGACAATCCTACAGATCTTAAGCTGACAGGAAAGGTTGAAGTATATACTGATAATTGTGCGGATGTTCACGATGTTGTCATCAATTGGAAGGATGATATGGATTCTCTTGAAAATTGTGACGGAGATCCTGTCTTCCACAGAATCTGGACACTGACAGATCCATGCGGTAATGCACGGTCATCTACTCAGCGTATCAAGATTCACAATTACACGACTTCTCAGGTTACATTTCCTGGCGATGTATCTATTCCATGTGATCAGGACATGATGAATTTCAATCTCACTGGATTAGTTCAGATGCCGGAGAATGCCTGCAGTTATTTGATGGATACGCTTTATTCGGTTGAGTTGGGTGAAGTTTCACCACATCATTTTGGCCGCAAATGGATATATGTTGATTATTGTGGTCACGTCGAAGAGCAAACACAAATCATAAATATGGTGGATGCCGTAAGACCGGTATTAACTGTACACGATATTTCAATCTCTTTTGCCCAGGGCGAAGAGGTGACAATCAATCCAAACCAGGTGGTCACAAGTGTGACAGACAATTGTGATAATAATGTAAGTATCGCTTTGAGTCAGACCGTATTTGGATGTGAAGATTTTCTGACAAGCTCTCAACAGACTTTACTGGTTACAGCTACGGATGATCAGGGGAATATTGCTTATGCAAATGTTGGTGTTTCACTTGAAGGTGGCTTATTCATGATGGATTGTCCACAGGACATTGTTGTGTACCTGCAGCCTGGTCAATGCTCAATGGGTGTAACTTATCAAATGACTCCCCAGGGATTATGTAATCAGCAACCAATTGTTGAGCAGGTGGATGGTACAGGATTGACATCTGGAGATTTATTCCCTATCGGTATCACACCCCAGGTGTATCAGGTCACAGATCAGCTTGGATATTCAGCGCAGTGTGAATTCCAGATCCAGGTGGTTGAAGCAGCAGGTGGTGCATTGGTATGCGAAGATGGATTGGAAGTATCAGTTGCGTTTGATTGCGAAGCGGTGATTACGCCTGATATGTTGCTTGAAGGTGATCATTATGGATGTTATGACAATTATATCATCACATTTAGTAATCCAAATGTTGTATTTGAAAATGGCGTGCTTGAAGCAAGCCCCTGGATCAATCAATATCTTGAGGCATGTATCACCGATCCAAGTAATGGAAATTATTGCTGCAGCCGTCTTCTGATCGAAGATAAATTACCACCTACACTTACTTGTTCAGACATAACACTTGAATGTAATGACAATATTTCTCCACAAGCTATTCCTCATTATCCTGTTCCGAATAATGCAGTTGTTACACCGTTGGGTGGCAATCAGTATTCAGTGATCGGAATTGATAATTGTGGAGCCACAACACTTACATACACTGACGAAGTAGATGTCCATATGTGCGACGGTGAATTTTCAAGAATCATCACACGTACTTGGGTGGCAACAGATGCAAGCGGACATAGTGTGACATGCGACGAACATTTATTTCTGCGAAGAGGTACAATAGAAGATTTTCATTTTCCAACTGATACGACTATTTATTGTGGAAATCCATGTATACGTCCTGACCGGACGCCTGATCCTGAATGTTTAGGTGGTCTCACGGGTCCTTTCTGCAGCCAGTTTTTTTATGGCTATGTTGACAAAGTTATTAATTATTGTGGTTCATCTTATGCTGTAAAACGTCAATGGACACTTGTCAACTGGTGCAATACAAATGAAATCATCATACAAGATCAGATCATCAATGTAGCTGATACCACTCCTCCTGTCATCACCTGCATACCAACTCTAGAAGTGCCGGCTGACTTTGGGCAATGTGGCGCTACAATACATCTGGCACCTCCGGCTGCTGTAGATGAGTGTGGATCTTATCCGCTCAATTACAAGTTGAGTTTCAACAATGTCATCATCGTTCCTGTCAATGGTGAATTTATATTACCTCCATTAGGACTTGGATTCTACAATGTCGTTTGGGAAGTAAGTGATGATTGTGGTAATTTCTCAACATGCGCGACGACCATTGAATTGTTTGACAATACACCACCTGTAGCTTATTGCGATCTGCATACAATCATAGCGATCAATAACCAGGATGCTATGGGTGTAGGTTTATTGCCAGCTACTACACTTGATGATGGAAGTTTTGACTATTGCGGACCGGTCACTTTCCGTGCACGCCGTATGGATAGCTGCATCGATTTTGACTGGACTACAGATGGTCACAATCATACCCCTGATGGCCATGTTGATAATTTTGACAGAGGTCTGACTTACAATCAATATGTACCTTTTTCATGTTGTGATGCAGGCCAGGATTATGTTCTGGTACAATTGGAAGTAACAGACCAACATGGCAATGTCAATTATTGTATGGTTCAGGTAGCTGTACAGGATAAAGTATCACCGACAGTAACATGTCCTCCGGATATTTCGGTGAGCTGCAAATTCTGGTTTGATCCAGATCAGTTGAAAGATCTAACTGACCGAACATTTGGAACCGTAGTCAATGGCTATGAAAATCCTGAAAGTGCACGTCAACCTATCATCATCAATGATCCGGGTAATGTACATATACCACAACCACACACGTGGGGTCTCGATGGATATGCAACAGACAATTGTAATCTTGATCTTGAGATCATAGTGACTGTATTCAATGATTGCAGTGGTGATGATCTTCCGGGTAATGCTCCTCCGGGTGCAGTCAAATTGATAGAGCGCAGATTTATCGCTACAGATCCTGGTGGGAAAGTAGGTTTTTGCACACAGCGTATCTGGGTGATTAATTATGATCCGTTCTATATCAATACGAACAATCCTGATGATCCTACAGATGATGTCGTATGGCCTGCAGATATTGAATTGACCCATTGTGGTATAGCGGATACTATTGAACCTATTATCTTAAATGATGCGTGTGCTACAGTAGGTATCAGTCTGAAGGAACAAAGATTTGAACATGTGCCCGGATTCTGTGTCAAGATCATTCGTAAGTGGACGGTCATCGACTGGTGTCAGTATAATTCTCTGACAGGAGCCGGGCTGTGGAATTATGAGCAAATCGTTAAGATAAAGGATACAGCAGGTGCCGTATTTACAGATTGCACAGGTGATGTGAAAGTTTTCTGTACATCTGATCCGGAGATAACACCGGTAGTTGATCCGGCATTCCCAACATCATGTTATGTACATCTGAATTATACAAAGCACATTGAAGATATTTGTTCAAGTGATGTGACATATGATGTCAAGATTTATCCTCCGGGAAGTTCAACGCCTATCATCGCTGTTGCAACGACAGATGTGGTCATGAATCCAGATGGAACATTCGATCTGGTATTGAATACTGCACTTAGTCCTACATTATCTTTAAGGAAATATGGATTAGCATATAATGATCCTACCAAGCCACAGGAATATTACAGAATCCTTTGGTCGGTAAGAAGTGGTTGTGGTAACATCACAACTTGTGAAGACAAAGTAAGACTCGAAGACTGCAAACAGCCAACACCGGTTTGTATCAATGGATTGAGCACAGTGCCGATGCCTTCAACAGGTAATATCACGATCTGGGCAAAAGACTTTAATGCAAGCAGTTTTGACAATTGCACATCGAAGGAACAACTCCGTTATTCCTTCTCAGGCACTGTATATCAGCCTAGCCGATTATTCACTTGTGCAGATATCATTGCTCTCGGTGTACAGATACCGATCAGAATATGGGTATGGGACAACTGGAATAACAAAGATTTTTGTGAAACTACAATTGTATTTACTGATCCAACCGGTGTCTGCGGTCTGCCTTCTGGTGGTGTGAGTGGAGTAGTGGCAACGCCTCAACAGGAAACTACGGTCGCAAATGTAGGTGTGAAGCTGATGCAGGCTGGCCAGGTATTTTCTTCTTTCACAACTACAGACGACGGAACATTTAATTTCCCTGTGATACCCGCAGGAACAATGTATTCGCTTGAAGCTGCACGTGATGATAATCCACGTAACGGTGTTTCAACAATTGACCTTTTGAAATTACAACAGCACATATTAGGTGTTGAACTACTATCGACTCCATACCAGATGATAGCTGCCGATGCCAATAATAGCGGTAAGATATCCGCTATTGACCTGGTTGAGATAAGGAAACTTATTCTGGGACGAACCACTTCATTTCCAGGTAATAAATCATGGAGATTCATACCCAAGAACTATGTTTTCAATGATCCATACAATCCATGGCCGTTTGAAGAATCAACTTCATTCCAGGTGGATAGCACAGGACGTATTGAAGACTTTGTCGGTGTGAAAATTGGTGACCTCAATCAGTCAGTGAATGCACACTTCAATGGGTTGACACCACGAAGTGAAAAATCCGCTTCATTCTCAATCGTTGATAAATTTGTCAATGCCGGTGATCAGTTTGATATCACACTTGATCTTAGTGATTTTGGTAAGAATGTTTTTGGCGGACAGTGGGCACTTAAGTTTGACGGTCTGAAAGTAGAAAGCATCTTCCCTCTCGCACCCGGGATGAATGAAGAGATGTGGTTTTTGGATGGCAATACACTTCGTTGCTCATGGACATCAAAAGAAGCGATTGTTTCTGCCGGGGTGATGACGATAAGAGCTGAAGCATTAAAATCAGGCATGATCAGTGAAATGGTAACCATGGACAGAACATTCTTTGCTTCTGAACTTTATGACGGAGCCGAGGAGACATACAACTTATCCCTTGACTGGAAGGCTGAAGATGCGCAGACTACAGGTGATGAAGTTGAGTTGCATCAAAACAGGCCTAATCCATGGGAAGAAGAAACAGTCATTCCGTTTGAACTACCTGAAAGGGGAGAAGTCACAATAAGTATAACCAATGCGCTGGGCGTTGAAATGACGAGTATCACTCGTGAATTTGGCGCCGGAAAGCAGCAGTATAAGATAACTAACGAACGTTGGCCCGCCGGCTTGTATTACTACACACTCCGTTTTGGCGATTTCCAACTGACAAAAACAATGTTGATCCTGAACAAGCGTTGACGAAAGTCCGCAAGATGATACCCCGGACAATGGTTCGGGGTTTTGTCGTTATGGGAAGGTGGACTACCTTAGCCGACCTTTTCAATGAAAGTCACAGAAATCTTCACACAAAACCCGGGAAAGACACACATGTCTTTCGAGATCCTTCCTCCGCTCAAAGGAGGCAGTATGTCTGATATCTTCAAGATGCTTGATTCGTTGATGGAGTTTAAACCTCCTTTTATCGATGTCACTTACCATCGGGAGGAATTTGTCTACACCAAGCATGAAAGCGGGTACTATGAGAAGACAGCAATCCGTAAAAGGCCGGGAACTGTAGGGATATGTGCTGCCATCATGCATAAATACGGTGTTGAAGCCGTCCCTCATCTTATTTGTGGAGGTTTCACCAAAGAAGATACAGAGAACGCACTGATCGATCTCAATTTCCTGGATATTAAAAATGTGCTTGCGTTACGAGGGGATGCCATGACCTTTGAAGAGAAGTTCAATTTCACGCCTGGCGGACATGCTTATGCAATAGATCTGGTGAAGCAGATCAATGACATGAATATGGGTAAATACCTCGATGCCAATATTGAAAAAGGAACTAAAACCGATTTCTGCATAGGCGTAGCCGGATATCCTGAAAAACATTTTGAGGCGCCTAATATGGATAATGATTTGCTTCATACTGCAGAAAAAATAAAAGCAGGAGGCGATTATATCGTGACCCAGATGTATTTCGATAATCAGAAATTTTTTGAGTACGTCAAAAATTGCAGGGAAAAAGGAATAAGCGTACCTATTGTACCTGGTATAAAACCATTGACTAAACGATATCAGCTTGCAGCTATTCCAAGAAAGTTTTTCGTCAATATGCCTGATGATTTGGTTCGTGAAGTGAACAAAGCTCAGACTGATGCTGCAGTGCTGGAAATCGGTATTGAATGGACTATTCAACAGTGTAAGGAATTGATTCAGGGTGGTGTGCCCTGTATACATTTTTATACAATGGGGGATGGGAAAACCATTTCAAGGATTTTGAAAGCCATCATTTGATGTACTCTCACTCCCTGGTATAAATGCCAGGGTTAGATGTACTCTCACTCCCTGGCATAAATGCCAGGGTTAGATGTACTCTCACGTCCTGGCATAAATGCCAAGGTTAGATGTATTCTCCTTCCCTGGCATAAATGCCAGGGTTAGATGTACTCTCACTCCCTGGCATAAATGCCAGGGTTAGA
>JBDUAU010000463.1:0-9280 GCA_040004485.1 Saprospiraceae bacterium | reverse complement strand
CGTATAAATCAGCCCGGTGTATATCTGTATTAAATCAGCTCCTGCATCCAAATGCTTTTTTGCAGAATCAGAATCTTCAATTCCACCGACACCGATGATGATAAATCGTTTGTTGCTTTTTTCAGCAAGATATTTCACAACAGATGCAGACATGTCAAGAAGAGGTGCACCACTCAATCCACCTGCGCCCATAGCTTCAACTTCATTTGTTGATTCTTTCAGTCCCGCTCTTGTGATTGTTGTATTCGTCGCGATCACACCTGAGATTTTTGTATTGATTACGATTTCGATAATCTCATCAAGCTGTTGAGTGGTGATATCAGGTGCAATTTTTAAAAAGATAGGTTTTTGAAGAGAATTTTCTTTTTGAAGCGTGGCTAATAATTTAGTCAACGGTTCCTTCTCCTGGAGAGATCTTAAGCCAGGTGTATTTGGTGATGAAACATTGACCGTGAAATAATCAACAAGGTCATAAAGGATGATAAAGCATTTCAGATAATCATTGACAGCGTCTTCATTTGATGTGTCTTTATTTTTTCCAATGTTGGCTCCGATGATTATGCCTGCCGGTCTTTTTTTCTTCAATCGTTCTGCCAAAGCTTCAGCTCCATCATTGTTGAAGCCCATCCGGTTAATAAGGCCTGAAGATTTGACTAATCTGAATAACCTTGGTTTTGGATTCCCGGGTTGGGAGCGAGGGGTGACAGTTCCGATTTCTATATGGCTAAAACCCAGGACAGACATCGCATTGAAGTACTTACCATCTTTATCGAATCCGGCAGCCAATCCAATAGGATTTTTAAAATCTAAGCCTGCAATTTTCCGTTCCAGGGATTTGTGTTTGGTCCCATAAATAGCACGAAGTAGTGAAGCCATTCCGGGTATCACAAGAATAAAGGTGAAAAGCTGCATCGTGATGCGATGAGCCTTTTCAGGGTCAAGACGGAAAAGAAAAATCTTCAGGAATTTGTACACGGGTGCAAGAAAAGGAAAAAGTATCCACGAAAAGAAAAAAAACTTCGTCGTCAGGCGTGAATCGGCAGTCGTGAGTATATCGGAGTTAGTTCAAAATCAATTTTCCTGCTTCAAATTTATTTCCCATTCTAATCTGGTAAAAATAAATTCCGGATTCCAATTTAGGTTTAATCGTGAAGTTATCCTCAGATATTTTTTTTTCAAAAACTTTTCTTCCCATCATGTCAAAAATAGAAATCATCGCAACATTTTGACTACAATCTCCATAGATCTGAAAAGTACCATTCCCCGGGTTTGGATAAATAGGGGCATCACAATGATTGTCATGTCCTTCCACTGATGTGGTCTGGGACACATATTCACAATCACAACCCGATGTCTGCATTTCCAATAATTTTCCTTCATTATAATCCACAATGTAGGACCACCAATTATTGAGGATTCCGGTTTTGTTTTTGCATGTGAAATGCGGAAGATGATGAAACCACCAGGACATATAACCTAGTTGAGAATGGTCCCATTGTTTGCTGCCGATATATTCAGTTTTATCAAAAAGGAATGGATAGCGATACCAATTACTTTCATACGTGATAACGCCAAGTCCATTATTGTAATCGTAATCACTTCGGCCATTTGGGGGGAAATGAATATTCCCACAATGCGCACCACCAGGTACCACCAGGTCATATGATGAGAATAATTCCCAGTCATTTTTATCTGGCGCAGTATAATCCCATCGTCCGAATGTATGCGCCATGGCACTTTCCACCCGATGACCGAAACTATGCATGGCTTCCGCGACTCCGCGCTCATAATTCCATCCCATGATCGGCAATTGATTGATACACGAATTGCCATCAAGAGGAGGGGAGTTATACCAGAATGCTCCATCACCTGTGAGGCGACTTTCATACATACCGGTAAATGGCATAGAATATACCCATACCTCATCAATTTCATGGTTATTGCTTTGCGCACAAAAATCATGAGCAGTCAGCAATCCATTGTAATCAAACGCAAAACCACCTGTTTGTTCAAGATGATGAAATGTAGCCCAGCCGGGTTCAAGAAAAAGCCTGTACATCGAATCGACTGATATCACAGTGCCTTCAAGTGAAGCATAGAGAATCGGTTCGTCATAAGTGGCAACGACGTGATAATCTACCGCACCACCACTAGCCAGGTTGAAACTGTCAATCAATACATTCGTCAGATCCACAGGATCATCCCAACCGAATCGTTCATGAAAACGAAGGCCACCCTCTGCTGCGATGGGAGGGTCTATGAGAACGAGCGCGACGTTTACAACACGTGTTGGAGCAGGTTTTGGTTTGAAATCATCGGCCACATGAAGAGAGATATTTTGTTCTAAACCCTCCCAATGGATGATGAGATTTGTGTTGCCAACCTGATTGTTTGAAAGAATAAAAGTTTTTTCATCGGCAGTTTCGATATCAGCCACATTTGGATCTTCAAGTGTCCAATCTATTCCTGATACAATAGGATAATCCAGGCCTTGCTCATCAATTCCATACAATGAAACTTCAAGCTTTGTAGACGGAAGCATCCAGAGTTGTGATGGGCGGACGCAAATCGAATTAATTTCAATCTCTGCATTTGCATCGAGTAATTTCCATTCATTGAGATGGACGTAATCATCACCGGTGCTGCGATGTATTGTCAACCTGATGATATGTTTTGATACTACAGAAAATGATTTTGAATCAATAATACCATCGTTCAGTGGTGACATGGATAGCAATTGAATATAAGAACCTGATTTTCCATCAAGATCTTTTTCGGAATCTGCAGCTTCCAAAGACCACCATCCATCGCCGTATGTCTGAAGTACCTCCGAACCGGAAAATGAAACACTGAAGGGGAATGAAAGCGTGATTACCTGCGGATTAATATTGGCACTTCGTGCGAGTGTCTCATAATTACCATCAAATACATCATTGATAGATCCGATATCAAACTGTTTATAAGTTACCTGAACAGTTCCATTTTGGATAAGCTGGTTGATATTATTGACGGGTAATAATAATGTGCTTTGGGAAATTGCAAAATCCCAAAAAATGAAAAATAAAACACAAAATCCAATGCTTTTCATGGTGTTGAAGATAATATGAATTGTCTTTCGAATTGAATCCACAGGTGTATGTGCATAACTACCTGGAGCCACTGACATTCAACATGTTATGACAGTGTGGCACACCTAGGTGTGCCACACTGTCTTCCGGAAGGCTTTTTATCCCTATTTTTATGAGGTAAATCCTTAAAATTTTTCACAGATGAAATACTTCTTTTTACTTCTCTTTATTCAGTTAAGCGCCACGTTGATGATGGCTCAGACTGATACTACAAGCACCATGTCAGTGATGGTCAATGGGAAAGAATACAAGACAGTGCCACGTCATATCCGCATCAGCAACTATGGATACATCACCGGAAATGCAATCAACCCGGATAAAAGTCTGCGTATATGGCTCGGTACTTACGACGGAAGCGCAGTGAAAGAATCAGGCACATACCTCATCGTCGATGCAGACTATCCTGACACACAGGAAAATATGAAGACTGCCTATTCTTCAGGAATGTATAAAGGCATCGCGGCGATCAAATATGTAGAAGAAACCAAATCACCACGGATGGAATATCATGTCGGTATGTCAAATAACAAGGGCGAAACCATTGAAGTCAAATTTGGCAAAGACGGTTATGCAGAATTCACCTTTAATTCTATACTGAATGGTACATGGTGGAAGGAGAAAGGCACAGCCACAGCATTTGGAGGACTCGGCAGGATAGTCGGCAAAATGGAAGATAAAGCTGTAACAGGTGCCACAGGTTTCGATCAGGATATTGACCCTGAAGGAAATGGATATAAGAAACAGAAAGAAACAGATATGATCACACTTACAAATGGAAAGGTGAGGATAAAAATGCTAAACTGATTTTCGATTTTGGAATTTCGATTTTAGATTTTTAAAATTGGAGACCGGAAAAAAAGAAAGAGGTTGTCGTAGTCTCAGACTACGGACAACCTCTTTATTTTTTTTTAAATGTTCTCACGTCTCACGTCTCACGTCTCACGAAAAGGTTGAGCGCAAACAGACTCACTATTCACTATTCACTATTCACTATTCCTTTAGTCTTCCTGGTCCGGAATTAAATCCAGCTTATCCCGGAGTTTATTGATCAGTGGATTTTTTGTAGAAAGGATTTCAAATTTCTCACGGTTGGTGAGGAGTTTTTTTGGTTTGATGAGTTCTTTGCTACGATCGAGATCTGGATCGATGTCGATGGTAATATGCAGATCAGGTAATTTCACAAGGCTACGTAATCCATCGATCAGGTTCGATTCGTTCAGTATCCTGTTTTTGCCGGTTTGACTGCCTGTGCGGATAACAATCGTCTGTTCGCCTTTGATTTCAATGATGGCTTCTGTCATCGTCTGACGAAGCGAAGGTGAAGAATGATTCTCTGCAAAATCTTTCCAAAAATCCAGCAGTACAGATAACACAAGGACAGGTACTTTTTTCTTTTCTTCTTCGTGTTTGATTTCAGCTTTCTGACGCATTGCGCCCAGGCCTTTCAATGATGGAATGGAAATATCGGATGGCTGATCCACTTTGGCTTCTGGTGTCGGATCCGGTTGTTTGATCGATATAGTCTCGATTATTTTTTCTTCCTGCCTGAAAGAAATATTTTCTGTATTTGTTTCAGAAATAGTGGTGATCGAAATTGTTTCTACAGCAATTTCTTTTTTTCCATTTTCAGTTGTTCCGAAATCAGTTTTTTTTACGGTTCCGTTTTCAGGCTTTTTTTTTTCGGCTACCGGTGGATTTGGTAGCTCTGTATCGCGCCGGCGATGTGCATAGCACATTCGGACGAGAGCCATTTCAATATGAAGCCATTTGTTTAAAGCTCGCGCGTATTGAATGTCACATTGATTGATCAGATCGAGATAAGTGATCAGTGATGAACGACTTATCGTTTCTGCCTGACGGAGATATCTTGATTTTATCTGTTCGCCATGTGTCAGTAGTTCAGCTGTGGAGGTGTCTTTGCATAAAAGCACATCACGGAGATGCTCTGAAAAACCGGAGATAAACGCTTCACCATCAAATCCTCTTTTCTGAATATCTGCAAGAGTGAGGAACACATCGGACACATCTTCACGCATGAGTGCATCTGTCATATGAAAGAAATAATCATAATCAAGTAGCTGCAAATTTTCAAGTACGCCTGCATAAGTGATCTTGCTCTGTGATTGACTGGCGATACGGTCGAAAAGTGATAATGAATCTCTGAGCGAGCCATCTCCTTTCTGACTGATGATCACCAGGGCATCATCTTCAGCCTGGATAGATTCAGCAGTGCAAATTTCACGCAGATGTGCAGCAATTTCTTTCACTGGAATCCGTCTGAAATCAAAAGACTGACAACGCGAAAGAATAGTCGGTAGAATTTTATGCTTTTCCGTTGTGGCCAGGATGAACTTGACATACGGAGGTGGTTCTTCAAGTGTTTTTAAGAAAGCATTAAAAGCTGCTGCAGAAAGCATATGCACCTCATCGATGATATACACTTTAAAGCGTCCCTGCGATGGCGGAAAGCGAACTTGCTCGATCAGTGCTCTGATGTTTTCAACCGAGTTATTGGAAGCGGCATCGAGCTCAAAAATATTGAATGAACTGTTGATGTCAAATGAGCGGCAGGAAGCGCACACATTGCATGATTCACCTTCGCCTGTGAGATTTTCACAATTAATGGCTTTTGCCAGGATCCGGGCGACTGTTGTTTTTCCTACTCCCCTGGGGCCGCAAAAAAGATAGGCATGAGCGACCTGCCCCGACTTCAATGAATGGGTCAATGTATCTGTGACATGGTGCTGACCTACGACATCGGCAAATGTGTTAGGACGATATTTTCGGGCGGATACAATGTATTGGCTCATAGGTAAAGTCGGGCGGTAAAGGTAAGGAAAAGCAATCGGCAATAAGCAATGGGCAATGCTTCGACCAGATATACTCAGCCTCGTGCGACAGCTCAGCAACCGTAGGCAAAAAGCAAAGAACAGATGTCAAAGGCTTGAACAACAAGGGGTAAATTAAATTTTGAGTCCCCCTTTCAGGGGGCAGGGGGTATGCGTAACTTTACAGTGAAAATAAGGTTATGAAAATCGCCATTGCCCAGTTGAATTATCACATCGGAAATTTTGATGGGAATCTCCGGAAAATGCTAAAGGCTACGGCAGAGGCTAAGTCTAAAGGCGCTGATTTAATTGTATTTGGTGAACTGGCCACGTGTGGGTATCCACCGAGAGATTTTCTTGAATTTAGAGACTTTATCAGGCTTGCAGATGAATCGATTGATCAGTTGAGAGAGGCATCAGAAGGGATCGGTATCGCGGTGGGAAGTCCGACTATCAATCCTGTCGTTGAAGGAAAAGATTTACATAATAGTGTTTTCCTTCTTTATCAAAAGGAGATACTACATGTACAGCACAAAACTCTTCTTCCTACATATGATGTATTTGATGAATACCGGTATTTCGAGCCGGCAAGTAAGCATAAGACAGTTATGTTTAAGGGTAAGCGAATTGCCCTGACAGTCTGTGAAGATTTGTGGAATGTCGGGAATTTGAATCCACTTTACAAGGTTTGTCCGATGGATATCATGATGCCAGAGAAACCCGATTTTATCATCAATGTCTCCGCTTCGCCTTTTGATTATAATCATGCTGCTGAACGAATAGAAGTACTTCGTGAAAATATAAACCGATATAACATTCCGCTTTTTTATTCTAACAATATTGGTGCGCAGACAGAGATCATTTTTGATGGTGGCTCTCTTGTGTTTTCTCCTGATGGACAGGTCTATGATGAGATGCCCTATTTTGTCGAAGAGATCAGGTATTACCAACTGGAAGATGTGATGAAAGGCGGATATCGACGCGAACAGGTGAAAGAAAAAATTCCATTGATTCATGATGCTATTATTCTAGGGCTGAAAGATTATTTTGGAAAACTGGGTTTGAAAAAGGCGATCCTTGGATTGAGTGGTGGAATTGATTCGGCGATTACAACGGTTATGGCTGTGAGAGCATTAGGAAAGGAAAATGTAAGAGTGGTCTTAATGCCAAGTCCCTTTAGTTCTTCTCATAGTGTAGAGGATGCAAAAGCATTGGCAGAGAATCTGGATATTCGATATGATATTATTCCGATCAGGGATCCTTATGAATCATTTCTGAAAACGATTGAAGGTGTACTTGAAGGAAAACCTTTTGATGTGACAGAAGAGAATATCCAGGCAAGGTGCAGAGCCATCATCCTGATGGCGATATCAAATAAGCATGGGAATATTCTGCTAAATACAACGAATAAAAGCGAGTTTGCTGTGGGTTATGGGACATTGTATGGTGATATGGCCGGTGGATTATCCGTGTTGGGGGATATTTATAAATCAGAAATTTATTTGTTGGCTGATTATATAAATAAGGATGAAATAATCATTCCTGAAAATTCAATCAACAAACCACCTAGTGCTGAATTAAGGCCTAATCAAAAAGACTCTGATAGTTTGCCTGAATATCATATCCTGGATCCTATTCTGTATATGTACATCGAGCGACGACTGGGGCCACAGGAAATTATTGACATGGGATATGATGAGGCATTAGTACGAAGAATATTAAAGCTTGTCAATATCAATGAATTCAAAAGACATCAGACTGCTCCCGTCCTGAGAGTTTCCCCTAAGGCGTTTGGAGTGGGTAGACGTATGCCTATTGTCGGGAAGTATTTAAGTTGAAAACTATTCATGAAATTTTTAATAAATTAATTTATGCGCAAACTCCATGCATTTTATCCATTCGTATTCCTGTTAATTGGAACTTTATTAATGCGTTGTTCAAATGGGCCCGATGAAATAAAGGATTTTCATTTGGTGACTGCAGATTCGATTATAGGCCAATACAATGCAGGTCGTGCAGAATGGGATCGCGGTCAAAAAATAGAAGGGAATGTCACCATAACAGCAACAAAGTATTTGACCACCATCGATGTTGAGCCGGATAGTAGTCATCATGTTTTTTCATTTTTCCTTCAGGTTGAGAATAATGAAGCGAATTTATTGTCTGTTGCACCCGGTAGAGCAGAAGTTATATATCTGGACAGGGATTTGATCGTCAATTCGCTTGTCACAAAACGGATATTGTATTTTAAAATGAAGTCGGACAAAAAGCCTTCTTATCTGGAAGGCCTGAAAGATATGAAGGAGTATGCAGGGTATGGCCTGGGAATGCGGAAAGTAGCTAAGGGTTACAAAATTGAAAGTGCTCCTTTCTGTAGTTGTATTTCGGTTGACACCAAGGGATGGAATTGTCCTTCAGGAGGTGAAGGTGCCCTGAGTTGCGGGGTTGGTAATGATGTTGGAAATTGCAGGATAAACTGTAGTGGTCAGACCTTTGCATGTTGTGACAGTAGAACAAATTGATCTTGTTTGAATCAGGTTAGCAATAATGATTAAGTATAAATTCTTTTTGAAAAATTAAAATGAAAATAAACCATTGTCATTTCTTACCAGGATTTTTTCTGCATTGCATCATTTTCATGTCTTGTAAGGGAGGCACGTTTACAAGTGGCACAGAATATCCACATCTGTTAAAATTGGATACGATCCTGACGCAATATAATGGGAAACGTGAGCAGCAGGATTGGGCTATCATTACCGAGGGTAAGGTGAATATTACGGTTAAAGAAGATATAGTTACGATTGATCATATACCTGAACAAGGACCCGAGCTCATCACTTATTTTCTGCAGGGGGCGACAAAAAATTATGA
The DNA here is from genome assembly GCA_040004485.1 of Saprospiraceae bacterium. GTDB lineage: Bacteria > Bacteroidota > Bacteroidia > Chitinophagales > Saprospiraceae > Opimibacter. The sequence continues at coordinate 453 of JBDUAU010000463.1, read as the reverse complement.
TTTGAAAACGGATTCATTAGGCCGGTGCGAAGTACTTTTCTTAGGAAGGAATCTGATTGTTCATCCGTTCAAAGAAAAGTTGCCCTTACTTTTTACAGTTCGCGATGTGACTGTACCTGCCTATTTGAAAAATTTTACAGAGGTAAAACAATACCTTGGTTATGGTCTTGGTGCCAGGAAATTTGAACGGGGAGGACTGCATGATAATGTCCCTTTCTGTCTGTGTGAGAAACTTGGTACACCAAGTTATGATTGTGGTATCGGAGATGATGGGACAGCTCATGGTTGTGCAAATGGCACTCCTGATGGAAGTTGTGAGGTCAGTTGTAGTGAAAGTGCGTTTGCGTGTTGTGATAAAAAGAAGCAATGACCTTGTGATCGGGTGATCGGGTGATCGAGTGATCGGGTGATCGGGTGATCGGGTGATCGGGTGATCGGGTGATCGGGTGATCG
>JBDUAU010000267.1:0-2775 GCA_040004485.1 Saprospiraceae bacterium | reverse complement strand
ATTAAATAATATCCGACAAGATGATGAATAGCGATATGTCTACCCTTTCCCTTTCGAGGCTGGTAATGGAGATGCAGGAGTCCGCAACACTGAAAATGGCTAAGATGGCGAGGGAATTAAAAGCGAAAGGACAAGATGTCATTGACCTGAGTTTAGGCGAGCCGGACTTCGATACCCCTGTCCACATCAAGGAAGCTGCCAAAAAGGCTCTTGATGAAGGGTATACAAAATACACCCCTGTCAATGGCCTGCTTGAATTACGTGAAGCTATCGTCCGAAAACTGGCAAGAGAAAATGACCTTCAATACACTCCCAATCAGATCGTCGTATCCAACGGTGCAAAACAAAGTGTTTACAATCTTTGCGCCGCATTACTTGATCCGGGAGATGAGGTCATCATTCCGGCCCCCTATTGGGTTTCTTATTATGAAATCATAAAAATGACAGGCGGTGTACCGGTGGTCGCTTATTCCAGCATTGAAAACGATTTCAAATGCACCGCTGATCAAATTGAAGCTCTGATTACGGACCGCACGAAGTTTATTCTTTATTCTTCTCCTTGCAATCCAAGCGGTTCAGTTTTTACATATGATGAACTCAAATCCATAGCAACTATGCTTCAATCTTATGAACATGTGCTGGTCGTGTCTGATGAAATCTATGAGCATATCAATTTCGCTGATCGTCACTATACCATAGCTTCCATTGACAATATGCAGGACCGGACAGTGATCATCAATGGCATGTCCAAAGCCTATGCTATGACCGGATGGCGTCTTGGATATATCGCAGCTCCCACATGGATAGCTGAAGCCTGCACAAAGATTCAGGGACAGGTGACAAGCGGTGCATCTTCTTTTGGACAAAAGGCTGCTGTTACAGCACTAGATGCAGATCAGCTACCAACCATTGACATGGCCAAAGCATTTCATCGCAGACGGGATTTGATCATCGGTTTATTAGAACAAATTCCACTTCTGCTGGTCAACAGACCACAGGGCGCATTTTATATTTTTCCTGATGTATCTGCTTATTTTGGAAAAACAGCTAAAAACGGATCCGTTATAAAAGATGCTGATGACCTGAGCTTATATCTTTTGGCAGAAGCCCTTGTGAGTACAGTTTCCGGCGCCGCTTTTGGCAATGATCGTTGCATACGTTTATCCTATGCAACTTCAGAAGTAAAACTTAAGGAATCAGCTGCAAGAATAGAAAAAGCGCTTTCTCAACTATCCTGACTATCGGACGAGAGTAAAATCCTGGTTGAAATATTTGAGAATCCTTACTTTCGAATTTTCATAATACAGGGGAGTTTTCATTTCAGATACTTTCATTGTATCTGTTTTGTACACAGGTTTAAGATCAAAACCTGAAGCCAGCCCAAAGTCAACGGCTGATGAGTGGCCAATGAGTCCTTTCGGGCCATCCTGCGCAAGTGTCTTGCCGAGCCAATGCAATAAATCATAACCGATGAATGCCTGCTGATCAGGGAGTGTATGAAACTCATTATAAAAACGCTCACGGAAATCATGGTAAAACGGATGATCTGCATCGACAAAAGTGGTGCTGCTGATGTGTACAGAAAGGCTCTCCATGTAATTCGGATTGAGATTGGTAAATCCTGTCCATTGCGGTAATCCAAACACTATGACCTCTTTCAACTCTTTATCCGCATGCAATTTCCTCATAAATGAATTGACAAACGTTTCGTCAGAGCGGGAGTAATAAGGTAAAATGAATATCGAACCATTATCGTTGAGCAGTTTGCTCAAATTTGTTCTTTGCAATTCCACTGATGCGTCATCAATGATCAGGTCTTCTGTTTTTACATTTAGATTATTTCTGGCTACAAGATATACCTTCTTCCCTTTCATCTCATCACCGATGAAACTCATGATCGCTTCCGCATGCGTGCTCAGCCCCGGAACAACCTGGATAAAAAAGGGATTCTCCTTTTCAATACTGAATGCAGGCAACCATGGTGAAACCACTATTTTGTCATGTTGTAATCCAAAAGTGGCTACCTCCTCTAAGTTCTCTTTCTCGTAAGGTCCCACAATGACATCAGAATTTTTAACTGAAAATTCTTTTAGTATTGTATTTAACTCCGTCATTGAATTCTTCGTGTCAAAGGAATGTATAGTGACAGGGTATCCTAAATCTTCAAATTCTGCAGCTGCTATTTTCATCCCGGCATAATACTGAAGAAATCGTCCAAGCTTTGGATCAAGCTGATCGCCAAAAAAATACTGATCTGTATTGAACGGAATTAAGAGACTGATATCATATTTGACTTTCTTGTCAGGATTATCAACTTTGGTGTCCTTGTCTGTGATAATCGGAAGAGTGGGATCTTCTGCCCATTTGATCGTGTCCACTTTCACTGCATCCCTGGGAACAAGAATGTAGGTTTCTGTCGCAGGATCATACACCCTTACTTTGTCTTCTGTTTTGGGGGTGACAGGAGGTTCTGTTTTCTTTGCATGCTTTGTTGCAGAACACGCAAAGAGTGAAATGACTACCATGCAGCAGACAACTATCCTACTCCCATTCAATCGTAGCAGGTGGTTTTGTACTGATGTCATAGACGACTCTGTTGATTCCTTTTACTTTATTAATGATTTCACTTGATATCTCAGCCAGTAACTCATTTGGCAATCTACTCCATTCAGCAGTCATGCCATCGACTGAATCAACAGCCCGGAGTGCTATTGTAAATCCATAACTTCTTTCATCACCCATCACACCGACGGACTGCACTGGTAAAAGTATTGC
>JBDUAU010000446.1:0-2782 GCA_040004485.1 Saprospiraceae bacterium | reverse complement strand
TGAACCGTGTATACGTGATTCAGGCGCTATGATTTATCACTGCGATAGCTTGAGCGCCGCAGAAGCTGGCTATTTAACAGGTATGTCAGGGAGTGGACTATCGGTCATGGAAGCCTGTCAGCTATTCAGATATGCAGGTGCTGCTCAATCACTTAGTTCTGTAGGCATTTATGGATATAACGCTGAAGCAGACGAATCCGGATTGATGGCAAATGCGTTGGCTCAAATGATATGGTACATGCTGGAAGGATCTACCTTACGCGAGGATCCGGCAAAAAGTACATTAACTCAATATGTCGTTCAATCCAAGCATCATGAACATACACTATTGTTCTATAAGAGTGAAGTGTCCGGAAGATGGTGGGTTGAAAGTAAAGACGGCATGAAAGTACCCTGTTCCTTTATGGATTACCGTAAATCCTGCGAAGAAGATTATAGTGACTTGATCATTCGCACTGTTCTGGGATAATTCAATCTTCGAGAAGTTTTTCCATCGTCATAGACCTTGAGCCTTTAAGCAATAAAGTCTGACCATTACATTTTTGCCAGTCCCAACCGGATTTAATGTCTTCTATACTTTCGGCAACTATTAGATTCGCAAATAGATTCTTTTGATTTTGAACTGCATTTCTGAATGTGCTTCCCACAAGCACCACATTTTGAAATCCAAGTTCTTTAATAACATTAAGTATGTGATGGTGCGCCTGATCGCTCTCACTTCCTAATTCTTTCATATCCCCAAGTACTATCCATCCATTTGGATACTGAAGTGAAAATGCGCGTAGTGCTAATTCCATACTTGATGGATTTGCATTGTATGCATCTTTAATGACCCTACAGCCCCGGAAAGAAATAGATTCAGACCTGTTTGCTCCGGGAATAAAAGAAGAAAGACTTGCAACAATTTTATTGACAGTGACATCAAAATGTCTACCCACAGTATATGCTCCCAGAACATTGGAAGCATTATAAAAGCCAAACATATCCGACCTTATCGTAATGCCATGAATACTATCCTCAATAGTAAATCCACTTTTTTCAATGGTTGTGTGGTAATCGAATGAAATATCAGGTGAGGCGGAATGATCAAAACCAAAAGTTGTCTTGCGGCGCAATAAGCTTCCAATTTTTCTTAACCGTACATCATCTGTGTTGACAAATGCGAATCCACCATGAAAATTTAGATACTCAAAGAGTTCACCTTTCGCTTTTTGAACACCATCGATAGAACCAAATCCTTCCAGATGCGCATTGCCAATATTTGTAATAATACCGTGAGTAGGCATAGCTATTTCACACAGTTTTTCTATTTCCCCTATATGGTTTGCGCCCATTTCACACACGATGATTTCTGTGCCTGTGGGCGTAGAAAGTAATGTTAAAGGAACACCGATGTGATTATTCAGATTGCCAGTTGTCGCATGAACTTTATATTTTTCTCTTAGTGCACAGGTAATAAGTTCTTTAGTTGTGGTTTTACCATTACTACCAGTTATTGCAATCAGCGGAATGTTTAATTGAGTCCGATGAAAGTGGGCAAGGGATTGAAGTGTTTCTAATGTGTCATTGACGAAAAGAAACTCAGGGCCCTTGAGATGTGGATCTGAAACAATGACATAAGACGCACCAAGTCTGAGTGCTTGTGTTGCAAAGCTATTACCATCAAAGTTCAATCCCTGCAATGCGAAAAACAAACAACCAGGTTTTATTTTGCGGGTGTCTGTGCATATTTCAGGATGTTGTCGAAACAACGTATATAATGTTTCAATCTTCATCATCATAGGTAAGAAAGCCCGAAAATAAACATATTAAAAACAAAACGCCCTCACGGAATGTGAAGGCGTTTTGTTTTTATTTTCAGCGAAGCTTATTTATATCTCCTTGACGTTTTTGATTTTTTTCCTCCATAATCAAGACCACCTATTTCGCCTCCAGGTTCTGAGCCTCCCACGCGGTGCATAGCACAACGAAAGCCTATGGTCCGATCTCCCAGTGTCTGGTTTTTAAATCGACGGGCAGCAGGCGACAACCAATATAAACGATCAGCCCATGATCCGCCTTTCACCACACGTGAACTATCGTTGATCAGAGAAGATTCGCCATAAGCGTAATATACTGATTCATTATCATCATCCCTATAGTCCATTACGTTTCCTTTCTGATAATTTTCGCGGTTAGCCACTGCTGAATCAGAAACAAGTTGATAACGAATTTTTCCAAGACTATCCTTTTCAATGACATGTCCATTTTCATCGCGAACTCGCTCTTTAAATATGTTTCCTCTGAAAGGATTAAGGTCCTGATTTTCGACATCTCTTAAGGTAGAACTGGTCATAGGACGATAAAGATCAGCAGTCCATTCGCTAACATTACCGGCCATATTGTAAAGCCCAAAATCATTTGGAAAGAATGAGCGAATAGGGGAAGGGAATGGGGCATTATCATTAGGCTTGCCTGCAGTTCCCATATAATTACCTCTGGCTTCTTTAAAATTTGCTAACATTTCGCCCTGGTGACGATCATGTACTTTATATCGGGCAGTATTTCCATCCCATGGATAAATTCTGCGGTCGGAAATCAATTCATCTTTCTTTGAGAGGTTGTTTCCCTGAAGAGCAAGAGCGGCATATTCCCATTCTGCTTCTGTGGGCAGACGGTAGGCAGGCAGCAGAATACCATCTTCAAAACGAACCGGACGCTCACCACCTGTCTTCAGATCAGGTAAATTTTTCTTAACGCTACCTTGATATTGGCCAAATAAATAAGCTTCTGTATTGAAATT
>JBDUAU010000440.1:0-2783 GCA_040004485.1 Saprospiraceae bacterium | reverse complement strand
CAACTTCTTTGATCGGTGTGCTATCTATAGCGACAATGGAGACCCCTGTATTCAGGCCTACCAATGCATATTCTCTTCCATCCGGAGCGACCCATCCGCAGACATCATTGACGCCAACATTATAATCCATGCTGTCCTGCAATGTCATGTTGAGCTGACCGAAAGATTTTGAAGTACTGAAGAGGAGACAAAAAAGTGAAAGAAAAGATAAACTATAGGATTTCATATATAGGGTTTTAAAGCCGCGAAAATATCAGACTGCAAATTAAGGATTTAGTGGCGCTACATTCGACGTAAGAAAGACAGAGTATGATTCTTCAGGATTTCCATGGCTTATACTGAGGGATATTGTCATGGATATGATCGGTTTGGTCTTTTTGACTGGTCATAGGTAAAGCAGGCCGCAATGAAGCAAAGCACTGCTCTGGTAATTGCTGGTATAGCTTTGTTCCTTCCGTTTTCCAGCCGATCATTTCATCTGTAACTTCTTTTATGATTTTACCCGGATTGCCAGCAACAAGGCGTCTGCGGGGGATGATCTCTTTAGCTTTTACAAAAGTGAGGGCGCCGATGATGCATTCATCGCCCAATATTACCTCATCCATGATCACTGCATTCATACCGACAAGGCAATTTTTTCCGATTGTGGCGCCATGGATTACAGCTCCATGCCCGATGTGAGCCCCTTCCATAAGTCTCACGATTAACCCCGGAAACATATGGATTGTGCAGTTTTCCTGCACATTGCATCCGTCCTCGATCACGATGCCACCCCAATCTCCACGGATAGCGGCTCCCGGTCCTACATAGACATTCTTTCCGATGATCACATTGCCGGTCACAGCAGCCAGGGGATGGATGAAGGAGGAAGGGTCGATAACAGGGATGTGGTCGCCAAAGCGGTAGATCATGAGATTCAGGCATTTAGGAAGCAATAAAGGTAATGAGAGAAAAGGAGCTCCTCTAAGGTGTGGCACACCTAGGTGTGCCACACTGTTGTAACTGGTTGATTATGAGGGCGCCCAAGTACTTATCTACATACTGGTGTCGAAAACTAATTGGTGAATTCTTTCACTGGATTTGTTTTGAATCATCCGATATGGCCAGAGAATCAATTCTGACCCGATTTTCGCCTCTGCCATAAATCCTCCATCGCATAAATTGATTATTTTTACCAATCATAAATAATTGAATTGGTGGCATCGATCCACAATATCTGCATCGAGGGCATCAATGGAAAGGAACTCAGGTTAGATCAATTCCGGGGTAAAAAACTGATGATAGTCAATGTAGCATCAGAATGTGATTTTACTCCGCAATACGAACAACTGGAAGAATTGTACAGGCATTATAAAGATTCATTAGCCATCATCGGCTGCCCTTGCAATGATTTCGGTGACCAGGAACCCGGTCAGGAAAAGGAGATACTTTCTTTCTGTCAGACCATGTTCCAGGTGACTTTTCCATTGAGTAAAAAGATAAATATCAGGTCAAAACCTGTTCACCCGGTTTACCAATGGCTGACAGACAAGACCTTAAATGAGGTAACAGACAGTGAGGTAACATGGAATTTTCAAAAATACACGATCAATCCTAACGGGGAATTAGAACATGTATTTTCTCCCGAGACCTCACCTCTCGATGATCAGATCATAAGATGGATTGAGTCCACCTGACCTAGTCAGGGATGAGACTATTAGACACATTTGGCCAGCCGGCTATCCGGCAGCAATGGGATACTGTCCTTCAGCAGGGTAAATTACCTCACGCCATCCTCCTCTATGGTGAACCCGGCTCAGGTATTCTTCCCGGTGCTCTTTCTCTTGCTAATGATATCCTTTGTAGCAGTCCCGTATATGGTAAAGCCTGCCGAAAATGTCCTTCATGCAACAGGGCTCAAAAATTAATCCATCCGGATTTACATTTTCTTTTGCCCTTAGCGGGTTCCAAATCTCTGAGCATAGAATATTATGATGCCTGGCGTGAGGCCATTATAGCCAATCCATGGATGAATGTCTTTCAATGGACTCAATTCAGTGATGTCGAAGGAAAGCAAGTTGATATTCACAAAGAAGATATTCAACAGGTCACCTCCAATCTCAGCTATGAATCCTTTGAAGGAGGCAATAAAGTACTGATCATCTGGATGAGTCAATTTTTGGCTAAAGAAGGAAACAGACTGCTAAAGATGATTGAAGAACCTCCGTCCCAAACCTATTTCATTCTGGTGACCAATCAGCGTGAACAAATCCTGCCGACGATCAGATCTAGATGTATGCAAATCTTTTTTCCACCAATATCCAGCGCTGAAATAAATTCATTGCTTCTTAATCTTTACCATACTGATGCCAGGCAGGCCGAACAAATCGCATTGCAGTCCGTCAATGATATGGGAAGAGCTATGGCCCTTACTCAGAATTCGATAGTCAATTTAAAAGAAGAACTGACAGCATGGTTCAGGACTATTTTAAGTAAAAAACCAAGTGAGATGACTGCATGGACTACCCGGATGGCAGGTCTTGACAAAGAGGAGCAGAAACAGTTTTTACTATACGCTATTGCCTCCGTTCGTGAAATCCTTCATGAAAATTCTGATCAGAATATCTATAGTCATCAAACGGGTAGCAGGGAAATGTTCAAATACATGAATGAACATTTTGATCCTGTATCCTGGCAACCCATTGTACAAGGAATGCAAACCGGCTATGAGAAAATCGCAAGGAATGCAAATACAAAACTACTGTGGTTATTTCTAACTATCACAATTAAGAATACATTATCGG
>JBDUAU010000593.1:0-2790 GCA_040004485.1 Saprospiraceae bacterium | reverse complement strand
ACTGAGCTCGACAGAGTGATCGCTCATGAAATCGGACATACGTGGTTATATGGCATACTAGCCAGTGATGAACGCACGAATCCATGGCTCGATGAAGGATTCAATTCGTTTATGGAGGAACATTACATGAAGACATATTACAAAGACGCGGATGAATCTGTTTTCCCTACGATACTTCGTGACCGTCATTCGATGCCTGATAATATAGCCTTAAAACACGCAGTAAGATTCAGTGGTGATTTGCAGCCATCGAATTCACCTCCCGAGCATCAGAAATCCGAGCAGTATCTCTTCAGTGCATACCTGCTTCCCGAAGAAGGTCTTGACATGATGTTGTCAATGGTAGGTGAGGAAAAGATGAAGCTCATGTTCAGACAATATTTTCAGGATCGGAAATTTACACATGTCGCTCCGGCAGATATAAAAACTTCTTTTGAAAAAGTATGTCATTGTGATCTGACCTGGTTTTTTCAAGGATGGACCAATCATGCGCATGAAGTGGATTATCGGTTAAAGAAGTTTGATACAAAATTAAATAATGTCACTATTGAGAATCACGGTACACCAACTATCCCGGTATCAGTGAGCGGGTACCTCGATCATGAAAAAGTAACGCAAAACTGGGTTGATGGATTTGAAGGTGAAAAAGTAATTCATCTCGATAAAGATGTGGATGAAGTCCGTCTGTACGATGGCCTGATGGGCGTAAATAAAAACTGGCAGGCGAACATTGCCCCTCGAAATTTTATTCCTTCTTTGACATTGTTTCCAAAGATAAGCAATTACTTCAATCCTGAAATCAATGTCACCCCGGTCGTGGGAAATAATATTGCCGACGGATTCATGGCTGGTGTTGCATTGACTTCAGGTTTGTTTCCTCAGCATCCTCTGAAATGGTTTGTGATGCCAATGTTTGGATTTGATAGTCATAAGATCAGGTACTATGGAGAAGGCAGATATATCACGGATTTGAAAAGTAGTTTATTTGACAAACTTTTAGTTTCAGTTTCTGCCAGTTCTTTCGGATACAACCTGGATACAAGTTATCACTTCATAGATCACTTTCTTCGATTGTCTCCTTCTCTTGGGTTAAAACTGAATGCATCTGTTGACCATCCTCATCTTACCCGATGGATTAAGTACAGGTACGTTGATATCACTCAATATTATGGTAAGGGTGAGGATTTTGAAAATAAAATATATAGTCGGCAGAAGAGGCATTATGGTGTTCATGAATTAGCCTATCAGATGAGTTCTGATGTTCCCTTACAACCGTTCAAAGCAATTGCAAGTGTGCAGACGGGTAATGGATTTGTACGATTAAGTGTCAATTATAATCAACATTATCTGGGGAAGGACAAAACGAGTGGTGTGTGGATTCATGGATTCGGAGGTTGGTTGCCTTTCTATGATCATCCGGATGCGAATGTCTCTTTATTATTCAATGGAATTACCTCCAGCGGCTTCTTTCAGAAAGATTATATGTATGATGAATGGCTTGGAGGGCGAAATGAATCGGGTGATCTATATGGACACCAGGTATTCATGAAAGATGCAGAATTAAAAACACTAGCTACGATTGGTATCAGTCAGAAATGGATGTTGGCTGGAGGCGTAAGTGCGGCATTGCCATTGAAGTTTTTACATCCTTACTTTGATGCCACATTTTTTCAAAGTGCGGTCACCGAAAAACCGGCGCTCAGTTATAGTGGTGGACTTGCAATTGTACTGAAGAAGGATATTTTTGAAATCTATATTCCTATTCTGGAGAGTCGTGATATCCGTAAAAGCATTACCTATTTCACCCGCGACAGATGGTTTGACCGGATTTCATTTCAGGCAAATTTTAAAATTGCAAATCCGTTGAATGTGGTGGACGGTATACAGTTGAAGTACTGATTCCAGCACATTTCTTGTGGATCTTAGAAATTTGCCAAATGGAATGTACTACGCTGCAATACAAAATCAAGGGACTAATACTCAGGTCATTCTGAAAATAGTGCTTTCTTCAGACAAAAATTAATAGATATTAAATTTTATTTTTAATAGTCACCCTTGGTTGCTGAGCTGTAGCAATTGGTTGAGTAAAGCAAGTCGAAGCATCAGGGGGCAGGGGGGTGCTTTTAATCATCTTCCTCATCATCATCCTCCTCTTCCAGATTCACACTTACTTCTGTGCCATTCCCGATCAACCTCATCGTATTGACATTATCTTTTCGGAGATGATTGACGACTCGCAGTACATCTTCAATCGTGACTTCACCTATTCTGTCCGCTTCGGTATTGATCAGATTCGCATCACCAAGAGATTCATAATAAGCTAAGTTTGTTGCTTTATGTGAAGCACTTACATTTGAAAAGCAAACAGTACTCTCGTTTTTATTTTTCAGTTTTTCAAGTATGGATATGGGGATAGCTTGTCTTTGTAGTTCTGCCAGTTCTTCCCACAATGCAGCTTCCATCGTTTCCATTGTGATATCTTTAGCAGGCCTCAATTCCATGATGAACAATCCTTTCTCTTCTGTGCCGGTGATGTATGCATCCATATGGGCGCACACCTTCAACACTTTCACCATCCGCTGATAAAAAATAGCTGAACGACCCAGACTCATCACATCACTCACCAGATCATATGCATAGTAATCAGTCCCGCTTCGTCCATCCATTTGCCACGCCAGATACAAAACAGAAGAAGGATACTTGCCTTCATCTTCCAGTAGGCGCGAATCAATTTGAACTGGCTCATCCTTTCTTTCTAATCTCACCATCGGTCTTGAAGGTCCACAAGCG
>JBDUAU010000271.1:0-9347 GCA_040004485.1 Saprospiraceae bacterium | reverse complement strand
AATCGACGGCCTCAGCCCCGTCATCAGCATCGAACAAAAAACCTCCGGCTGGAATCCCCGTTCCACCGTCGGTACCATCACCGAGATCTATGACTTTCTGCGTCTCCTTTATGCTCGCGCAGGTGAAGCCTACTCATACGTCACCGGCGAAAAAATGGTCCAATACACCGAAGACCAGATCCATCAAAATGTCCTCGAGCAATTTACCAACGATAAAATAATCATCCTCGCTCCAGTCGTCCGTGGTCGTAAAGGCCATTACCGTGAGCTCTTCGATCAGCTACGCAAACAAGGCTACAACAAAGTCAGGGTCGACGGCGAGATCATCGATCTCAGCCCCAAAATGCAGGTCGACCGCTACAAGACCCATGACATCGAACTGGTAGTAGACCGTCTTTCTGTCCAGGCGGACAAAGAAGCCCGCATCATCAGCAGCCTCTCCACCGCACTCAGGCTAGGTGAAGGCATGCTCATGGTCATGAAATCAGGCGAAGAAACCGTCAGGATGTATTCGAAGCAACTGATGTGCCCCGTCTCCGGTATCTCGTATGAAGAGCCATCTCCAAATTCATTTTCATTCAATTCGCCCTACGGCGCATGCCCGACCTGCAATGGTCTCGGCGAAGTGACCCAGGTAGACATGGACAAAGTCATCCCCGATCCGTCGAAGTCGATCAATGACCAGGGCATAGCGCCTTTCGGGGAGGTAAGAGACAATTATACATTCAAGCAACTGCGTCAGATATCCAAGAAGTTTAAGTTCACTTTCGCGACTCCTATCAATGAGATCCCGAAAGAGGCCATGAACATGATCCTCAATGGCGGGAGCCCGGGCACGACATCAGCTCCGGATTATCTGCCGCATGACCTGGTATTCGATCTGGGGGCAGAAGGGATCGTGAGCATGCTTAAGCGCTGGTATGAATCCACGACCAGCGAGAAGATCAGGCAATGGGCTGAAGGCTTTATGACGGTGGATGTATGCCCTGACTGTGAGGGATACAGGATCAAAAAAGAATCAAGATATTTTAAGATCGATGGCCTCCATATCGGCCAGCTCGCGACTCTGGATCTGGGTGACCTGCTCGTCTGGTTTGACCGCCTCGAGCCCCATCTGAGTGAAAAACAAAAGATGATCGGCCGGGATGTGATCAAGGAGATCCATAACAGGCTGGGCTTCCTGGTCAGTGTGGGGTTGCATTATCTCCAGCTCAACCGGCCTTCGCGCACGCTGTCGGGAGGCGAGACCCAGCGGACACGTCTGGCTACACAGATCGGGTCGCAACTGACAGGTATAACGTACATCCTTGATGAGCCTTCGATCGGCTTACATCAGCGGGACAACCAATTGCTGATCCACTCCCTGAGGGAACTGGCGGCGATAGGTAATTCTGTGCTGGTGGTGGAGCATGACAAAGACATCATGCTGGCGGCGGATTATCTGATCGATCTGGGTCCTGGTGCCGGGATCCATGGGGGAGAGGTTGTGGCTGCGGGTACGCCGGAGGAAGTATTGAAGGGTGATGGTCTGACAGCCGGCTACTTAAATGGAACGATGGCGATCGAAATACCTTCGAAGCGCCGGACCGGCAATGGTAAAAAGATCGTGCTGACGGGTGCTACAGGACATAATCTGAAGAATGTGACGCTTGAAATTCCGCTTGGAACCTTCATCTGCGTGACCGGTGTATCAGGTAGCGGGAAGTCTTCGTTGATCAATGAGACCCTGTATCCGATCCTGCGCAGGGAGTTTTACAATAGCCTGGAGAGGCCGTTGCCCTATGACAAGATCGAGGGGATGAACTATGTGGACAAGGTGATCGAGGTGGATCAGTCGCCGATAGGACGGACGCCGAGGTCTAATCCGGCAACGTATACGGGAGTATTTACGGATATCCGCGGGTTGTTTGCCGGGGTGCCGGAGGCGAAGATCAGGGGATATAAGCCCGGACGATTCTCCTTCAATGTTAAAGGTGGCCGTTGTGAAACCTGCCAGGGCTCGGGGATGCGGGTGATCGAGATGAATTTTCTGCCCGATGTGATGGTGGAGTGTGAGACCTGTATGGGTAAGCGGTACAACCGGGAGACGCTGGAGATCCATTACAAGACAAAATCGATCAGTGATGTGCTGGAGATGACGGTGGAGCAGGCGGTGGAGTTTTTCGAACCGGTGCCATCTATCTTTCGGAAGCTGAAGACATTAGAGGAGGTTGGTCTCGGGTATATCACGCTGGGACAGCAGGCGACTACGCTTTCGGGCGGGGAGGCACAGCGGGTGAAGCTATCGGAGGAGCTTGCGAAGCGGGATACGGGTCAGACGGTGTATATCCTGGATGAACCTACCACAGGGCTTCATTTTGAGGACATTAAGCATTTGTTGCGGGTGATCCAGAGCCTTGTAGACCGGGGGAATACGGCGATCGTGATCGAGCATCACATGGATGTGATCAAGGTGGCGGATCACATCATCGATATAGGGTTGAACGGGGGAAAAGAGGGCGGTCGCATAGTGTTTGCGGGTACTCCGGAGGACCTGGCTTCTCACGGACAAGGTCATACGGCTGCTTTTCTGAAGCAGGAATTGTTTTCTTAGGCGTTCATTTCAGGGCAAAAAAAAACCACCTACCGCTTAAGCAAGAAGGGATCGATGCGTAAGAAGAAGCAGGTGGTCATTGCATAACACCCAAAAAAGAACTAATGAATCTTTATAATGATCATCCTAACTTATTCAGGATGAGATATTTGTGTTTAGCTAAAAACCGTCGTTACAGTCTCCAATGATTCCTAAAAGTCTGAGTACTATTTCTAAAGCCGTCATGTTTTGAGTTTGTTTAGTTCGATTGTAAGGGCAAATTTAGACCAACGATGGGCCATTCTCGTTAACACTTAGCTACCAAATTCAACAAACAAATTGATCAATACTATCTCATATTTGAGATATAATTGAATGACAATCAACATTTTGATGGCCATTAATTGAATAAAAAATGATTTGTTACTATCTTGGTGTAAAGATTGAGGTATTTTAGGTGAATGCAAAACCAAAATAGCATACTATTTTACACGGATAATCTTATGGTGTTTTTAATAATGCAATATGTAAATTATTGATAATTAGACATTTGATTGTATTAGAATACTGAAAATCGGACTAGCATTCTTTATAATAATCAGACTAGATAATAATGAATTCAATTTATGAACTCGCAAAATTCAATTTAAGATACAAGAGAATCTCAGATTCCTTGCTGCCTGAGGAAGAATCAAGTCCACTTAAGAAACTATATTGGATTGTGTTCCAAGACAAGGTTTTGACGGAAGAAGAAGCTATGCTGGAGGTTTATGGGAAAAGAAATGTGGCAGCCTTTTCCCGGCTTAAGGTAAGACTCAAAGATTTGCTAATACGATCAATTTTATTACAGAATACCACTAACGATTCAAGTGATTCAAGGGTCAGTGAAACAATTAATGGTTATCGGTATGCCTTGGTTGAAAGACTTTTAATAACCAGGAAATCAGATTATCTGGCTATCGACATCGCTGAAAAAGCTATAGTAAGATCAATAAAATATCATGCAACTGAAAATGTTTTGGTCCACGCAAGAATCCTTATAGGTCACTACGGTAAAGTCGAATACAATAAATATAAACTGACTAAATACCTTCACGTCCAAGAGAAATATTTAGATATATATTCTTGGGAATTAAAAGCTGAAAATTATTATCATGATCTTTTGAGAACGGAATATCAATCGCTGGCAACTGCAAGTCAGGAGACAAAGGACAAAGCGATAAGTTACGTTAATGATTTGGATTCGGTGCAAAATATCAGATCATATGCTTTTAGATTTTATCGATTCAGAGTTAAAGCTACTTATTTCGAATATGCTAAAGACTTTTCTTCTTTACTCGATTTGACAGAATCGGCTTTGAAAGAATTTAATACTCCAGAATTTAAATCTGGACCTGCTTTATTTAGTATTAACCTTAGAAGGATTTATGCTTTAATTCAGATCGGTTCATTTACCAGTGCCATATCAATTGGAAAAGCGGAATTAGAAAAGGTTCCTTCCGGAAGTCAACCGTGGTATTTAATGGCTCATTATGTACTGAAGGCTCAACTTTATTTACCTGATTATCGAAATGCGATTGAACTAATTAAATCAATAATTGAATCACCAAAGTTTGTAAAACTCGGAGATAGCTATAAGGAATTATTTAACACCACCCTGGGCTATATCCATTTGATTGTAGATGCCGGTCTTGTAGTTAATCCTATTGACTTACAAGAGCGCTTGCCGGAATTTAAACTAGGCAAGTTTCTCAACGCGACTCCTGTTTTCAGCAAGGATAAAAGAGGAATAAATGTAAGTATTCTGCTTATTCATATTGCCATTTTATTGCAACGAAAAGACTACAGTTCGATTATTGACAGGATTGACTCCTTGAATCAATATGTTTATCGATATCTCCGGAAAGATGACTCCTTCCGAAGCAACTGTATGATCAAAATGGTGATACAGATGACGAAAGCTGATTTTCACCCCTTGAGGACTGAAAGGTATACCAATGAACTCTATGACCTCCTTGTCCAGGTTAAATTGGATGGCTCCGGGGAAAACATTGAAACTGAGATCATTCCGTATGAGGTCCTGTGGGATATTATGAAAAAATCACTTTAGACGATTTCAGATTAGTTTATGTGCAGGTGGGGATGTAACTTAGATCAAATAAATTCCATCTTTTTTGCTTTAGGATTGTTTATGTCTTATCGATGTGAATCAGTAGCTGAATCTATTTTTAATCCAAATAACAAGTATTCCACGTCTTTTATAATGAAGAAAACCAATACCAGCTATCATCTTTTCATTTTGGCAGCTCTGTCTGTTTTGGTCATTTTTGTGATTTCTTGTTCTGAGCCGAATATCTCGCCAATTGGCAATCTACTGGATAAACAGGAGAAAATTAGTGTTCGTTCTGACGGACCTTTGAGCACTGATATTGTAAAGGAGAAAGTTGCTGTCCGGGATAATATTCCTTTATCCGAGATCCTGACATGTATCTACTTTGGGCAAACACCGGAGGGTTATTGGGAGTATCATCTTACTACTTTATATGATGGCCCTAAAATTTATTTTGTTACCCAAATTATAGGGGATGTTAACGATGGATTTTAAAAAGAAAGTCTAACCCCGAAAAGATTTTTCTTTCCGGAGAAATTTTAAATGTGTTTCTAACTATTTTGCATCGCTTGTAATTAATGATTTCCTGATATATTTTCATTTAACATTATGCTGGACACTAAATAAATTGGTGAAATTGGTGGATTATTATTTATCACTCATTGATTTTGCCGGACTATCAATGAGCTTTTCCTTTATTGAGACATCAAATAGTGAATTGTGGAAATTGTGTAATTCTTTTATTATTTGTATTTCATTTTCCTTTTTTTCTTGCTTTTCAAGATGTAAATTCTTTTGGGATGCATGGCCTGATAATTTAAGCATCACGACGAGCAGGACACAAATAGCCGGTAGCAATATTGCTGTGGCAAGTTTTGATTTCATGACAATTTATTTTTAAGGTGATTTTATTTCATATTCTGATTCAATTTAGTTGAGTAGGTGTTTTTTCTGAAATTTTTTGGATATTTCATTCTATACCCTACAGGTTTAAAAATGTTGAGTCAAAATCTGATTCTTGCTTCATTAGTCCGATTTGACATTGTAAAGATGATACTACGAATTGTGTGAAACAAACAAATAAGGAGTCGTGTTTTACACTTATTTTGCAGTATATTGCACAATTTAATGTTATATATATTTGAATATCAGCTATTTATATAATTATACATGAAAACACTTTTCCAATTAGCAAAATACAATGAAGCAAACCACAAAATCATTGAATTGCTGATGCCTCAGGAAGCGGATAGCCCACTTAAAAAGCTTTTCTCCATTGTATTTTCTGAACGCACCATAAGTGATAAGCAGGCTATGATGGCCATTTATGGTGCAAAAAAATTATCAACCTTTTCAAGATTAAAAACCAGGCTAAAAGATATTTTAATAAAAGTGACACTACTGCAGAATTCAAGTTTGGAAAATGAATACTCTAGAGCAAATGAATCTATGAATCAACATAGGTCCGCTATAGCGGCTAAATTTTTAATTCAAAGAAGAATTACTTCTTTAGCAATTGAAATAGCTGAAAGAGCACTAATTAGATCAATTAAATATGATGCTACTGAGAATATTATTCTTCTTATTAGAATGCTTGTACCTCATTATGGTACGCAAGAATACAATAA
This sequence comes from Saprospiraceae bacterium, assembly GCA_040004485.1. GTDB lineage: Bacteria > Bacteroidota > Bacteroidia > Chitinophagales > Saprospiraceae > Opimibacter. Next base: position 3,037 of record JBDUAU010000271.1, on the reverse strand, counting down.
GGATAAATTCAGAAAATATTTAGCTCTTCAAGAGCAATATTTATATGTGCATTCTTGCGAAATTAAAGCCCAAAACTACTATCTAGAACTTCAACATAGTTCGTTGTATTCATTTGCACCATCAAATGAATCAACTATTGACAAATCAAAAAGATATGCAGCTGATTTAGATAAGATAGACAATATTAAAACATATTTCTTTTTAACCTATAAATATAGAGTGAAGGCATTGAATCTTGAATACGAAAAGGATTATGAAGCATTATTAGTCCTATCCGACCAAACAATTAGGCAATTAAGTACACCTAAGTACAAGAGTAATTCTTTTCGGCAAAGTCTAAACCTAAGAAAAGCTTCAGCTTTAATTCAGCTAGGACGTAATGATGAGGCAATATTATTAGGAACTAAAGACATGAAAAGCTTACCGTCAGGATCTTTAGCTTGGTACTTCATAGCCCATTACAAATTAAAAGCCCAACTCTATAAAGGCGACTACAAAAACGCAGTAGATTTAATTAAGCTCATGATTGAAAATCCTCTATTTTCCAAGATAGGAGGAAATTACCGTGAGCTCTTTACAGCTACACTAGGTTACATCCACCTGATCGTAGACTCTGGCCTAGCAGGCGACCCTAAAAAGCTCAAACCCTCACTTCCGGAGTTCAAACTAGGAAAATTTTTAAATACCATCCCTGTTTTCAGTAAAGACAAAAAGGGCATCAACGCAAGTATTTTATTGATGCATATCGCTTTCCTACTTCAACGAAAGAACTACAATGCGATAATAGATCGAGTGGACTCTCTCAAACAATACGCTTACCAATACCTCAGAAAGGATGATACATTCCGTAGCAACTGTATGATCAAAATGGTCATACAGATGACAAAAGCAGATTTTAATCCCATCCGGACAGAGCGCTACACCCGCGACCTATTGAAACAATTAGAAGCTGTGAAACTCGCCGGCTCAGGTGAAAATATCGAGACCGAAATCATCCCGTATGAAGTGTTGTGGAACATTATGAAAAAAGCTCTGCTTTAAGTTAGGGGAGGTCAATACGTTTATTTTTATTTGCTCACACCTCACCCCTAATTCACAATTCGTTACTCACTATTGACTCCCTTCATGGTTTTTTGATATTTTAGTGTGACCAACCAAGGTATGCGACCAAGAAGCCTGATCAACAGCGGTATCTCGAAATACCTCTCCTATCTCCACAAGCAATTGCAGGAGGCGGAGAGGAATATCCATACTCTCCAGGACGGCATGGTTAGAACTTTTCTCCACAAAGCCAGAAATACAGAGATCGGAAAGGAATTCAACTTCTCCTCTATCCGCCATTATAAGGACTTCGCCAGCCAGATCCCCATCCGAAATTATGACGCCATCCGCGATAAGATCCTCCGGATGATGGAAGGCGAAACCAATATCCTCTGGCCTGGCCTGGTTACCTGGTTCGCAAAGTCCTCAGGGACCACAGCAGATAAAAGCAAGTTCATCCCCGTCACCACCGAGCACCTCAATCACACCCACAACCGTGCCGGCTGGTACAGCCTCGCCTTACTCTACCACCGCAACCCCGACGTACGTGTATTCGCAGATAAAAACCTGGTCCTCACCGGAAGTATCTCGCGCACCTCGCACCCCGATATCCGCTACGCCGATGTATCCGCCATTATGTTGCATCATATGCCGTGGATAGGACGACCTTTCTTCACCCCCAGACCCAAGATCTCGCTCATGCCCGAATGGGAAAAGAAAATCGAGATCATGGCCAATGTGTGCAGCAAACAGGATGTCGGTGTTTTTGCCGGCGTACCTACATGGACGCTGGTACTGATGCGCAGGATCCTTGAAATCACGGGTGCAAAGAATATGCTGGACGTCTGGCCACATGCATCTATATATATGCACGGTGGAGTAGGATTCGGCCCGTATGAAGAACAGTTTCGAAAAGTATTTCCTTCAGACCAATTCTCCTATCACGAAATCTACAATGCTTCTGAAGGTTATTTTGCGTCACAGGATACGAATGACAGGAAAGAAGGGCTTCTCCTATTCCCGGACAATGGTATCTACTATGAATTTATTCCGGAAGAAAACTGGCATCATCAATATCCTGAAGCGATCCCACTCAAAGATGTCGAGACAGGTAAACCGTATGCCATGGTGATCACGACCAATGGTGGTCTGTGGCGATACAAAATCGGTGACACGGTTTCATTTACATCTACGAACCCTTTCAGACTTTGCGTCACCGGTCGCACGCGTCAATACATTAATACATTTGGCGAAGAAGTGATGGTGGACAATACAGACAGAGCTATTGAAATCACATCGAAAAGCATGAATGCCTCAGTCTCTGATTATACAGTGGCTCCGGTCCATATGACGATCGAAGGAAAAGGCGGACATCACTGGCTTATCGAGTTTGATCATGCACCGATTGACCTGGAAGCATTCGCAGACAAACTTGACCGCAATCTTCAAAATCTGAATGGTGATTACGAAGCCAAGAGATATCAGAGCCTGGCACTTGATCGGTTGAAAATAACGGCATTGCCCAAAGGAACATTTAACAAATGGCTGCAGAAAAAAGGGAAGATGGGTAGCCAGGCGAAAATCCCAAGACTATCCAATGATCGAATAATACTTGAAGAAGTACTGGGACTTCTCGGTCATCCACAACGGCAGGAAAATCCAATCTAACTACACGATGGAACCAGATGATGATGTATCTGATCCGCTCAGGCAATTAATTCCTGATGATGATGCCTTCATTGATGAAGCTGCATTGCTCGATATTTTTACTGTGAGAGTTGAAGAATTGATCCGTGATAATCTTGATCTGCTACTGAGCTCATTGTATCGACTTGATGTGGAGGAGCATAAAATTCAGAAAGCGCTGCGATCGCCTACTGTGCCTGCTGCCCAGGGTATTGCACAACTGATTATTGACAGACAGAAGGAAAAAATAAAAACACGGAAAATGTGGATGTGCGAAGAGACGAAGCGCTTGCCTGTCGCGGCGAGCGG
>JBDUAU010000029.1:0-2794 GCA_040004485.1 Saprospiraceae bacterium | reverse complement strand
ACATTGCGCATCCGGAACAAATCCTGACAGCTTTATTCTCGAACCGAATAGGAATACTTCTGATAGAAGGAGGTGCATATGTACATCAGCTTTTCATTGATCAGCATGCATGGGATGAAGCCTGGGTGATCCGGGCAGAACATGAACTGAATTCCGGTATTAAAGCCCCAGTTGTAAAAGGAATATTAAAAGAAGATGTCACCATGTCATCAGATCAAATCATCACAATTGTAAATGATCAAAAGTCTAAAGCTATCAAGGGGGTGGGAGGTTGAAATAAGACATATATAAATTATTTTACATGTATTTATATTTCTCCAACAATAACAAAGGTTCCAGGCATTAGTTATAAACGATAACTTAATGTATTTTAGAAGTTGTTTGAAAATACTTGCACTGGATTCCATATCGATTATCCTTCATTGGAACAGTCATCTAATCCACTGAAATCAGATATAACAGATAAAATATTTCGCACTGGTTTTATTCCAAAACCCCCAAGATTTCAGGCATTAGTTATAAACGATAACTTAATGTATTTCAGAAGTTGTTTGAATATGCTTGTGTATTGGATTCAATATTGAGCTTCCTTCGTTGGAACCATCATCTAATCCAGCAAAATCAGATATAACAGATAAAATATTTCGCACTGGTTTTATTCCAAAACCCCCAAGATTTCAGGCATTAGTTATAAACGATAACTTAATGGTATCCTGATGCGAATTACTTCTGAATATACTACAATACTGATCTCACCTAATTAATTCTTCTTGGGAGGAGGTGGAGGAATTGCATTTTTAGAAGGAGGATGTTGCTGTTGGTACATCTCATCATACTTTTTCCATGGCGTAGTCTTGTAATAGTCCTCCGCAAAGTATTTCATGATCTTATCCAGCGATCCGGGGTCCTGGTATCCGGGTATAGGTTGTATCACATTCATATCCTCATCCAGGAAAACAATTGTTGGATATGAAAACTTGCCAAATAATAGCTCCTGCGCCAGCTCATGATAGCCTGATGCACCCGCATGTACAAATTTGTACACCTTGTTTTTAAAATTGATATCGGTTTTGATCTCAGCATCAAACTTGACAGGATAGTAGTTCTTGTTGATATAGGAGGCAATTTTTGGCTCTTCAAATGTAGCTTTATCCATCTTCTTACACCATCCACACCACTGCGTGTATACATCCACGATAAACTTCTTAGGATGCTGTTGGTTCTTTTCCTGGGCTTCACCCCAGGTAAGCCAATTAATCTGTGCACCTGCCGGAAAAGCAAGTACCAGAAAAAAGAGAAAACATACTGTCGAAAAAACACGAATCATTAGCGCCAACATTGATGGTGAACTCAGCAAAGGTAATGGTATAGAAACACAGTTAACCCTACCTCTATCATGCCGAACTGGTCATTTATAAAATATTTAACTTTTAAGCCTTACCAACAACTATTCCGATTATCCTTTGGTTAAAAGGAAATCACATTTCTTTTTATCTTCAATGTTAAATATTTGATAATCATGGGAATCCTAAATGATATAAAGCGCCTTCTATGGGTCAACAAGGCTGTTGCTGAGTCCGCAGCTGATAAAGCTGTCGAAAAGGGACGTGAAATAAGTGAAGATATCGCTGATAAAGTTTCTGATACCTGGCATAAAGGCAAGGATAAAGCAGAAGAAATCACTGATAAAATCGTAACAAAGACAAAAGAAACATACCAGGATACAAAGGAAAAAGCCGCTGATCTCTGGGACAAGAAGGATGATTGGACACAAAAAGACACAACTTCAGATAAGATGGAAGAATCAGATTCATTCAAAGCCGGTGAAAAACTAGGTGAAATAGCCGGGAAAGTAAGCAAGGTTGCTGAAGATACCTGGGATAAAGCCAAAGAACAAAGCAAAGACCTCGTCGATAAAGCTGTAAAAACCTCTGATAAACTTTGGGAAAAAGCCGGAGATACTACTGATGATCTTTGGGCAAAAGCTAAAGATGTCGCCAATAAAGCAGGTGATAAATTTCAGGAAGGTGTTGACTCCATGCTTGAAAAAGCAAAAGATCTTGACAAAAAAATCCAGGAAGAAAAGGACAAGATTGATCCAAACGGTGACGGCTGGGCAGATAAACCCCTCAGTGAAAAACTCCGCGAACATGATTCCACTTTAAAAAATAAAGATGATTTCTTCGAACGTGCTGAACGATATGCTGATGGTGACTACTCGATGGGCAAACCTGTCGTCACGAAAACAAATAAAGATGATGCGCCTTCTGAAGAAGGTATGACACCACTTCCACCTCTACCCAAAGATGATATCGTAGATGATGCGATCCTCGATGATGGCGGCGATAAAGGGTAAGCAGTAAAAAAGGTAAGCAGTATTCGGATACGAATATGGATCAATTTCAATATTGCTCCTTATACTTCAGAAAAGGATGAAACTTTTCCGTAGTCTGAAACAACAGAAAAGTTATTCGTAGTCTGGAAAAGTTATCCGTAGTTTGAAACTACGAATAACTTGCTTCCTTTTTAGTGTTGGTATTTTCGCTTCTGAGTAAAACATGGCCTCAGCCACCCTCACTCACTGAATACCGAATACTGATTACTTTTTTTCCTATATTTGTCCTACGAAATAAATGACATGGAAACAGAAATAAATCAGGACAAAGACGAAAAACGCGGACTTTATTGGTTGATCACTCTTTTATCTCTCGCAGCAGGTATTACCCTTCTTATCGTTCTGCCTTCATTTTTCTGGATAACGTTGCCCTTCTTCTTCACATTCTTTGTGAAGGCG
>JBDUAU010000354.1:0-2797 GCA_040004485.1 Saprospiraceae bacterium | reverse complement strand
AAAGTGATCAATATTGTCGTTTTCAGTTTAGGAGTCAGGTGATTCACGACATCCAGGTGGCAGGTTTTGGACGCATAGCTGCTTAGTGATACTTTCAACCGCAGATTAGCGCTAAATTATTTTCAAAAGTGGTATCCTGTTGATCTTACACTTTTCCCCTGAGAATTCGGACATCAGTAAAACGCAGATTTTTTTTCAATAGGGACACCCTCAGCGAAATTTTTTTTAGAATAAATTCTGCGTAATTAGTGGGTTAAAGACAATGGACAAAACTTCCAAAACATATATATTTTACAAAAAGCTTCACAGCAGGTCTTTAGTGTGGATAGGTCTTGCTTTGATCACCATACTCCTGTCGGATATTCTTCCTTCGTCGTTTGTGGATCGATGGTACTACCAGAGTTTGTTTAGTTGGATTAGAGTCCTATATGATACACTTTTGGGATGGCTACCTTTTCCAATGCTTTATATCGTGGTAGCTATTATTCTGGTTCGTGTTTTTCTTTGGATAAGAAGTAGAAAAAGAGGACTGCTCCATCTGATCACAAAAGCACTCGGCGGAGTTGCGTTCCTGGTTTTTGTTTTTTATTTTGGATGGGGATTCAATTATAATCAGATATCACTTCAGAAAAGACTTGGATTCAATCTTAAAGATGTCACTCAACCTGATATTGAAGTTGAATATCAAAGAGCGACACTGGAACTTCAAAAAGCTGCTGAAGAACTTCCGGCACAACTTAAAACCGATGAATCCATTTCTGCATTGAAAATTTCGGATGATGATCTTCGGCCCGATGTGGAGAAGGCATTGAGTGAACTTGGTATTCCGGATCGAGGAAGAGTGCGTGTCAGACAAGTCTGGCCTCCAGGGTTGTTATTGAGATGGAGTACTGCGGGGATATACATTCCGCAGGCTTTCGAAGGACATATTGACAAGGGTTTGCTATCTGTCCAGAAACCATATACGATAGCGCATGAGATGGCGCATGGGTACGGGGTGACAGATGAAGGAGCCTGTAATTTCATCGCCTGGCTCGCTTGCCGTGAATCAAATAATCCATGGGTAAGGTTTGGCGGGGCCTTCACCTATTGGCGTTATGCGGCTTCTGAAATGCCCGGGGACAGTGTTGCGCAGGAATTGAAAACCATTCCACCAGTTGTATTGCGGTCACTTTCTTTGATCAGGAAGAATGATGAAAAATATCCTGACCTCTTGCCCAAAATCAGAGATGCGATTTATTCTAATTATTTAAAGCATCATGGTGTCGAAGGTGGATTGAGAAGTTATAATTATGTAGTGATGATGGTGGTGGAGTATTTGGGAAAAAAAGAAGAAGGAAAGTAAAAAAGTGGTTAGGAAGTTGATAGTTGATAGTTGTTAGAAATTAGAAAGGTTATTGGTAGGAGATGGGGGTGATTAAAAAATTTGGAGATGATATTCCTCAATGCTGGGGCAAGCCCTGCATCTCTATTGAAATATCTAAACCCTTATTTTTCTTTTTCTCAAATCAAACACATTGTAGAGGCAGGGCTCGCCCCAGCCTTATCGATAATCATTGAGCTAAGGATAAGAATGATATCAAAAGTGCGAAATAAATAATTTTATAACATGTGTGACACCATTTTGCTCCATCATTTTTAAGATGTAGATCCCATCAGGAAAGGAACTTGTATTTATTTGAAAATTATCAGTGTGGATATTGGCAGCATCACTATATAAGTTGCCTTCTAATCCGAATAGCTTGAAATGGATTGGAAAAGAGAGATTATTATTAATTGAAATATTTAATTCATCATCAACAGGGTTTGGATAAATTAAGAGAATGTCATCATTTAAGAGATTGTTTAGGCTTGTAGGAATGAGATTAATTGTTCTGCAGAAAGTATCTGATCCATATTCATTTGTCACAGAAAGACATACTTTGTACGTTCCATATTCTCGGAATTCATGGAGTGGGTCTTTTAAATCACTTTCTGAGGTATCTCCAAAATCCCAATGAAACATCTCAGGCTCAAAATAGGAGAGGTTTGTAAATTCAAATTCAAAACGATTTATGGAATCAGGTTCATATCTAAAATAGGCCACCGGAATATTATTGATACCTAAAGTGTCACACCCGCTTCCATCTAAGGGGCCCAGTAGATAATTAGGATAGTTTTGAAGTCCCATCCAGTTATTGCTACCGATTGGTAGTTTTAAGTCATATTCTTTAAACACACATTCAGTTCCTAACCTATCAGGATAGTGAATGGTGCTTAAAAATTTGTGGGAACCGGGGCATGCAATGTATATTCTGCCATCAGGAGCTAATTGTTGAAAAAAAAGACTTCCTTGTCCTGGAAATGATCCGGTTGTAACACGTCCTGCTAAAACACCTGTGTTTTGAATATCAGGTTTGGAAAGGTCAAATTGCCAAAGTGATTTCAGTGTGGAAGCATACAGAAATCTATTATTTGGAGAAAATGATAATCCAGTATAAAATGGTTCTTCTGTTGGAAAATTCAAAGTAACTGAATGCGTCAATTCACCTGTACATCTATCAAAGGAAAATAAACTTATATAACCTAAAGAACCTTTGATCCAGGGTAAACTTCTGGCAAACCATTGGCCATCCGGGCTAAATCCTACAGAAGCACCCCAATCATGGTCTCCTTGTGTTGGACCTGTGCAATGTTTCTGAGGAGAAGAAACGCCGTCAGGACTGACTAAGATGGTGTAATAACAATTTGAATTCCATTCAGGTACTATCACCCACCAGTCTCTGCCATTAGCATGCCGGCAAGCTTGTATATATCC
>JBDUAU010000373.1:0-29904 GCA_040004485.1 Saprospiraceae bacterium | reverse complement strand
CGGTAAAAAGCGCTTCCGAATATTGCGCAAACGACTCATGAATCCACATATCCGCAATATCCTTGTAGGTGACATTATTGGCCCACCACTCATGCGCGGATTCATGGACGATAATGTAATCCCACTTCATTCCCCACCCTGTCGCTGACCAGTCTTTTCCTCCCCGGTATCCGTTTTCAAATCCATTTCCATAGGTAACTGAGCTCTGATGTTCCATCCCCAGGTAAGGCACTTCGACAAGCTTGTATCCATCTTCGTAAAAAGGATAGGGTCCAAACCAATACTCGAATGCTCTTAGTGTGCGATAGGCGTCCTGAAACTGGATTTTGGCCTTTGCTAAATGTTCCGGCAACACATAGAAGTCAAGATCAAGCACGCCTTTTTCACCATGGAGCGTATCTGACCAGGAAATATATTTACCAATGTTGACATTCACGCCGTAGTTGTTGATCGGGTTGCTGACAAACCAATGATACGTGCGACGTCCATCCGGCAAATAATCAATATGACGTAAGCGGCCATTGGATACGTCTTTAAATCCCGGAGGTACTGTAATACGCATCAACATGCTGTCCGGCTCATCATACATGTGGTCTTTGCATGGCCACCATACACTTGAGCCCAGGCCCTGACATGAAGTAGCTACAAATGGTGCACCATTGTCGTCCTTTGACCAGGTAAGTCCTCCGTCCCACGGCGGGTGAACAGCTTCTACAGGATGTCCTTCATAATTGATGGTCACTTTGTCTTTTGTTCCTGATGCAAGGGAGTAAGGAAATTTGATCCAATAGACATTGCCTTCGCGTGTATAGGTCAATGGCTGTCCTTTGTAGATGGCTGATGTAATGGCCAATGGTTCCTGCAGATCAATCTGCATGATTTGTTCAGGCATGATGACATCAAAGGAAATCGTGTTCGATCCTTTTATGAATTTATGGTCGATATCAAAATCAATGGCGAGATCATAGAATTTCAGGTCCCACCAGGCGCGTTGAGGGGTGATGGAGCCGCGGAGTGTGTCCTGGCGGGTGAAGGGCTGAGCGGAAACATGACCAGCGATAAAAATTATACAATAGGCCAGTAGCAGACGTGATCGTTTTTTCATTGGCGCTTCTGATTCTTTTAGTAGACCTAAATATATATCGTAATGGCTGAAAAAGCGTTTATATTAGCCCACACAAGAATTTTCTTCGACAGAAAAACCAAATCATTGTTGCATGCGTAATTTTTTTGCCGGAATATTCAGAAGTACGATTTATCCGATCGTATCAATTCCATTGACATATTATGCCGGAATGGTTCTGTTCAGGCTGTCCAGGAAAGCGAGGGAAATGAGTTATCATCCCGGGGAAAAAGAGGAATTGAATATCGTGAAGTTTACCGGAAAACTCAAAATGAAAGTAGATATTCATTCCTATATGGGGGGCTCTATTTATTGGGCCGGATTACATCATCTCAATGAAATATTGTTTTTGCGGCGCACGCTTACACCTGATATGACCTTTATTGATGTAGGTGCTAATCAGGGTGAGTTTTCTGTGTATGCATCCTCCATGTTGACTAAAGGTCGTGTTTTGGCGTTTGAGCCTGTCAGTAAAATTCGCAATTTGCTACGTGAAAATCAGCGCATCAACAATCTTCAAAATCTCGAAATTTTTGATTTTGGTTTGTCTGATCACGAGGGCTCTTTACCTATTTATACGACGGCGGATACCGTACATCATCATGGATTTAATGAAGGCCTTTCAACTTTATATAAAACAGATGAACGTAACGTTTTTGAAGAACAGGTTTCCCTAAAAGTATTCGATGATGTTTTTTATGAGAAATTACAACGAATTGATTTCGTAAAAATTGATGTGGAAGGTGCAGAATTATATGTCTTGAGGGGAATGTATAAAAGCCTGCTTAAATTCAAACCGGAATTGCTTATCGAAATTAATGAAGGCGCTTTCAATGCTGCAGGTTATTCAACGTCAGATCTGATTTCTTTTTTAATTGATTTGAATTACAGATGTTATGGTTTGAAACGAGGAAAACTGACATCAATGGAGTATACCGATTTTGACAGATGGGGGAATTATATTTTCCGGGCCGCATCATGAAGAAATTACTCTATTTCTTCCCAAATGAATCCCCTTTTGTGGATGCTGATTTTGAAATTCTCTCGAAGAAATATACTGTTTGTTCATTTAATTTTAAACCACGGACGAAATGGCATACGCCATTCTCATTCGTTGCGCAACTCATCTTCATTTTGTTTAGAATTTTTCAAACAAAAATATTTTTTTCTCAATTTTCGGGATATCACACTTTTCTGCCTTCGATACTGTCAAAAATTTTAAATGTCCCTCATTACATTGTTCTCAACGGAACGGAATGCAACAATTTTCCTGAAATCGATTACGGATTCTTAAACCGACCTGTGTTGTTTTGGTTTTCAAAAAAATCCTTACAATGGTCGACAAGATTGTTTCCGGTGAGTGAATCACTAGTCAGTGCAGATTATACATATATGCCTACGAAGTATGTTCACCAGGGCTTTTCAAATTTTTACAAGCCCCTCAACACTCCGTATACTGTCATTCATAATGGAATATCAATAGATAGATTTCAATTTGATCCAACAATTGTACGCGATAAGAATTCATTTATTACGATTGCCTCAGGGCTGGAGTTGCAGAAACGGTGGCTGGTCAAAGGTCTTGATCTGATCATTGAATTAGCCAAAGTGACACCTGAAAACACGTATACTTTTGTCGGTACTCAGAAACCCATTGGTATTTCCCTGCCGTCTAATATTACGGTTGTTGATTTTGTGCCTCATCAGGAGCTTTCGACTTTATACAATCGCCATCGGTTTTATCTACAGCTTTCCGTTTCTGAGGGATTTGGAATTTCAGTCTGTGAGGCGATGTTGTGCGGATGTGTCCCGATAGTTTCAGATGTGGGGATGTTGCCTTTTATCGTAGGGCGTAAGGGATATGTGCTTCAACATAAAAATCTTGTCTTATTAGAAAATCTTGTACAAAGGGCTATAAAAGAATTTAATACGGAGAATTCCATAGGGTATCGTCAGCATATCCTGGATCATTTTCCATTATCAGTAAGAGCGGAAAAGCTTTTGGATTGTCTTAGCCGGGAATCAAAGAGTTGAAACGCCAAATACAATTTTCATTTTACAAGCGTAATGTCTCCCTTTTCAGTAATTTTTTCATTGCCGCATTTATAAATCATGACATAGGCAAAGACAGCAGGATTAAAAGGATCTCCGTTTTTTCTTTTACCATTCCATAGGACAGGCCACGATGTGGTTTCATAGGTGAGGTCACCAAATCTGTCAAATATTCCAAAATACTGAAGTTGAAGAGTATTATCGGGAAATTGAACTACTTCAAATACATCATTAATTCCATCACCATTGGGGGAAAATACATTGGGGATATACGTATGTCCACCACTTAATTCAATCGTCATGATGCTATCGCAACCTGTGTAAGAGATGAGGGTATCCACATAAGTACCTGCCGTATAATATCCATAGGTTTCCCCTTCACAAACGGAAGCCTGAATATGCGTACTAATCTGATCAAGCGCAGTAAGTTCAATCGATACCACGCTGTCACAACCTGAAACGGATGAAAGAGTATCGCTGTAAAATCCCGAAGAAGTATGCCCGTTAAATTCCTCGCCGGCGCAAATTGTTTTGATCAGTTGTGTTGTCATTGGCGCCTGAATGGTCAGTTCAAGATATCGGACCGTATCACAATCACTTGAAATACCGGGTAGGGTATCAATATAAGATCCTGTCAGGAAATAGTTTTCAAATTGCTCCCCCGGGCAAATTTCAACGTCTATTCTTTGCTCGTTAGTGAATACCTCCAAATGTAAGGCAATGATGCTGTCACATCCAATTACAGCTTGTAATGTATCGTAATATACACCGGCCAAAGAATGTCCTGCATAGCTATCCCCGAAACATATTTCAATATTAAAATCACTCAGGATCTCATTCACCACGAGGAGATTTAATATTCGAATACTATCGCAACCGTCAGCCGCCTGGAAGGTATCAGGAAAAATACCTGTTGAATTATATCCCAGAAAAATTTCACCGGCACATATCATCTGATCAATATATGTTACAATAGCAGGCAACATGGTAATATTAAGATACCGGATAGTATCACAAGCATTCAATATTCCCTGGATGGTATCTACATAATTTCCCGGCAGCGAATAATTTTCAAACATGCCGCCATTGCAAATGGACACTCCCAAATGTTTTTCGGGAGTATCAATAATCAGATTGAGCATTCTGATACTATCACATCCAAATGAAGAGACAAAGGTGTCCATATAAATTCCGGGGTCTGCATAACCCTCATAAACCATACCGTTGCAAATCCCAACATCAAGTATTTGAGTGATGACATCCGAGACTGTCAGACTTAGAGTACGAATACTGTCACATCCCTGGCTTGTCTGCAATGTATCTGTATAAATTCCTGTGAGGGCATGTCCAAGAAAGTTTTCTCCTTCACAAATTGACCTGGAAATAATACCTTGCACCGGCGGATTAACTGTCAGATGAATTTTCCTCAAAGTGTCGCATTCTCCAGACACGCCCTGTAGTGTATCCGTATAATCGCCTGTCTGATCATATAGTTCAAAAAAGTTTCCGGCACAGATAGATACATCCATGCTGATGACCGGCATACCGACGATGAGATTGATTGTCCTCATGCTATCGCAACCATTAACAGAAGTAAGAGTATCTACATATGTTCCCGAGCTTGAATATCCCTCATAAATTTCGCCAGGACAAACAGATGCATCGATGTACGAAACTGGCTTAATATTCACAGTTAGATTGAGTGATCGCAAACTATCACAACCCATCGACGTACTAAACGTATCTATGTATAAGCCCGTAGCATTGTAACCCAGAAAATTTTCATCTTCACATATCGTTGCATTTATATACGTCTCAAGAGGTGGTGCTACAATAAGATCCAAATGTCTCATTGTATCACAGGCACCTGGTATGCCCGGAAGGATATCGTCATAAGTTCCTGCCTCGGTATAATTTTCAAATTGTCCGCCTCTACAAATTTGAATATTCAGATTCAAATGAGGATAGTCAACTGAAAGGTTTAAAATTCTGATGCTGTCGCATCCAAAAACTGAAGTAAATAAATCTGAGTAGGTCCCGGCATTAGAGTAGCCCTCATAAATGGTGCCCGGGCAAACTCCAACATCAATTTCCGTTTGTAACGTGTCGGTTACTTCCAGATTAAGTGTCCTTATACTATCACATCCATTGATATTCAAAAAGAAATCAATGTATTGACCTGAGGATGTATAGCCTTCCAATTGTCCTCCGGAGCAAATCGTTGCATTGATTGTGGTTTGATCAACCTGGTTGACGACTAAATCCAGATATTGGATGGTATCGCATTCATTAAAAAAACCTTCTAAGGTATCCGCATAAAATCCTGTCGTCGTATGGCCGTAGTATTGTTCGCCATCGCAAATCTGTGCACTGACATTTGTCTCCAGAGCTACAACTTCGAGCGTAAGCATGAATGTTGAATCGCATCCTTCTGCACTCTGAAATGTCTCAACATATACACCTGACTGAGTATGCCCCTGGTATGTCATGCCCAGGCAAATCGATACATTCTCCTGTGTAATAATGTCGTCTATAACTTCCAGGTCAAGAATCCGAATGCTATCACATCCCTGAATATTGGTAAAGATGTCCGTATATTCTCCTCCGGTGGAATATCCCTCATAATTTTCTCCATCACAAATGCTAACAGACATAAAAGTCTCATCAGATGGATGAACAGTAAGGACCAGATACCTAACAGTGTCGCATGAATTATTTACACCCTGAATTGTGTCTGTATAAAATCCGGGGTCTTCATAACCTTCGTATTGCTCCCCTTGACAAATTTCAATATTAAGGTTCAATGTAAGGGGTATCACGGTGAGCATTAAAGTATGAATTGAATCACAGCCCTGTATACTCAGATAAGTATTCGTATATACTCCACTGCTGGAATATCCTTCATATGATTCTCCAAGACAAATGGATACTGTTTCATTTGTGGCGAATGGTGGTAGTATGACCAGGTTTAGGGTTCTAACGCTATCACAACCCTGTCCTGTTGTAAAGTTGTCAACATAGGTTCCGGAAGAAGCGTAGCCTTCATATTGCGTTCCCGCACAAATGGTGGCGTTGACAAGATTGAAAATAGTATCTGATATCATGCATTCTTGTCGCGGCATCAGATTTGTTAATATGTTATCCGGATTTTCTGTGGTTACAATCGGTATATGAGATGTCATGACAGGATTGACAGTATAAAATGTCGGAGCATTTATGGTTTGAACAGCTAATGTGATCAACTGGTTGCTCACGCACGGATCGCTTACAATACCATCAAGATCAGTCATGACTAAAAGCATATTGACTCCACCGTTGGAGTTTGAAGCATATCCGGTAAACACCAATTTGCCACCCACTTCAATTAATTGCGATGTCTTACCGCTAAAATTTCCTATTGATGTTATGATCGGGGGAAACTGAAATTGCCTGGCCCACAATACATTTCCACCGGAATCGATTTTAAATAAAATAATCTTAGCCGGTGCAGCTTTTGCCGCCGCCAGCAGGACCATTCCATTTCCTGATTCGACCATTTCATATACCTCATCATTAATTCCTGGTAGTTCATATTGTTTCAACCACAATAGTGAACCATTCAAATCTGTTTTCTGAATATAAATTTTTGTATTCGTGAGACTTGTACCGGTAGGGTCACCCTGATATGTAGAATAAATTTCATCCTGATCGATGACAAGGTCTGTACCATACAATCGCGCGTTTAAATTTCCAGGCACATGACCCATTTTAACCCACACTTGTGTCCCGTCATTCGCATTCAGTTTTGCTAACGTATGTCTCATATCCGCCTGACTGGCGCCATCTGTATATCTACCGCAACCATAAATGAAGTTTTGATAAAACACCATGTCAGCAAAACCTTCTGAACTTCCTAAATCGTAGCGTTTTGTAAAACCCGGTACAACAGCCCCGGTATTTTTATTTATTTCCAAAAGTTCGCTGTCGTTATTACTATTTGGGCCATCAAAAAAATCACCTGCCTCAAGATAATTTCCTCCCGCACCCTTCTGAATTATACCAAAATTATAATTGCCCGGTGTGGTGAAATATGTTTTCGCCCATAAGATCTGTTGATTATTTGGATTGAATCGAAACACAAAGACTACAGTTCCGCTTGAGCCCGGAACTCCTCCGGTACCTGATACCGCTATCATTCCATCTGAGTCCACTAAAATTGAAGTAACATTGTCATCCTGGCCAGGAACAATATCAAACGTCCGGGCCCATTCTACTATTCCAAACAAGTTGACTTTAACAAGCAACGTGCTATCTTCTTTTATCCCTGCTACATAAACGCCGTCGTTGCCAGACGTTGCAGCCAAACTAATGCCTTCTACATCCCCCGTCGGTAAACCATATATAGCACCAGCCGATGTGACACAACCACCCTGCGCCAGAATATAATCATGGATGCAAACAGATAACAGAATGAAAATAAAAATTCTCATTTCTTAATTTTGAAAAAACGCCAAAAAGCAAACATGATTTTTATCTAAGCTTTATTAACTTTTGTGTGCGGGTATAATTATTACAAATAATCTGACAATAAACAACGCCTTCATTATTTATAATGTTTTCACCTTTGATCTTCTCTGTGTGGCCACCCGGTGAATAAATATTTTCAGTCTCATACAAAAGCCTTCCTGATACATCATAGAACCGGAGTATCGTTTTCCCTCCATTGATCAAATAAAACCGGATATCAACTGAAGAACTGAATGGATTGGGTTCGGCCTCAAATAGGCCAATTTCAGCATTTGGATCAGGCAGACCATTCATTTTCAATATTAGCGAGTATGCCTCTTCTTCGTGGCCCACATACAATTCTGGTGTCAGAATTTCATCTGCCAATTTGATTTTGTCTGACAAAAGACCTGATTGCTGACTAATCAAGGTAATGGTGAATAATACATCATCGGGACCAATAGACAGAGACTGGGCCTGGCTCCAGCTTATTCTGAGCTTTCCATCGATGAATGAAAAGTTTTCATCCGTGACCGGAATTTTTTTGCCTTCCAAACTTATGACTTCTATGCCTTTTAGATTAACGCTCAATTGAAAACCATCCACATCTATCTGTTGATCAGCTCTAACATCAATAGTATACGGAATTCCGTCTTTTACAGGGTTATCATCAATCGTGAATGAAACCTGTTTTGGATGTCGGATTTTAACAATATTATCAGTTACCAGGTGGACATCCCCATTAAGATCTCCGATTTTTATTCCCGTAAAATTTACGCGTTGGGTATCCTTTTCCAGATATTCAATGCTTTTTATTTCCTGAAAAAGATTTAAATCTGTGCCGCTCAGGTCCTGAGGCATCGCCGCAAATCTCCAACTTGTATTCTCGGGAAACTCTGTGTATATCCCCAGAATTAGCTTTCTTAATTCTATCAGATCCATCACGCTTACATTTCCGTTTCGATTGATGTCTGCTGCTACATACTGATCTAAGGAAGAGAATGGATCAATACCTAAAAGATGTTTTTGAATATGCAAGAGATCAAGGGTACTGACTCCATTCATGACGTCATCATTTTTATACCCTTTCAAAAAATAGCGACCGCCGGCCTGAAGGTCATCAAATAAGAAATGTCCCGAGTGATCCGTAAGTGTATTTTCGGCTTGTATAAACTCTTGGTTGTCAGCCAAACTCAATTGTACATCCTTAACAAAAGGACCTGCTTTCGTAAACACATTTCCTTCGATCACAGGTTTAGGCTGTATCGGGGAAATACAGCCGGCATAAATTTTTATTTCATCAAGATCCCAGGCAGAGACGTCAGCACCATTTCCGACAGGGCAATACGATAAAAGTTCAATCCGGAAATTCGTGCTGGCCTCAACTTTAAATAAATCGTTTTCCAGGAAATCGTATGTCTGTAATGTCCAAACAGGAGTAGTATGAATATTTTTCTTTTGATATACTTCTGTTCCGTTCTTTAGAATTCGTATACCATAAAATAACGGGTAATTATTTGTGCCGCTTGGTCCATTGATCCAACTATATGTGGTTGGGCCTTTTTCATAAAATTCCAAACCTGTGAACTGCACGGTCGAATCAGTGGAAGGATTAATGGTAAATTCAATAACTACAGACGCATTGTTTCCTGGAAGATATTCGCATGAATTAAGAGTCGTGACACACATCGCCAGAGAATTGTTTATACCCGGCGTACACGAATGTTTATTCTCTTGTGGAGGGTCTCTGTATAAAAAATGGGCAGTAACGTCAGCGCAAGCCAATGATGATGGATATGAAGGAATAAATTCGGTGTAGTCCATGTGGGAACCGTTAGCCATCACTGATTCGCATGCGTCTAAATTATAGGCTACAATAGGCAAACAATTTATAACATTCAGATGCAAGGTCCTGGTACTATCACATCCTGAACCAATCTGAAACGTATCTACATAGACGCCGGAAGTTGTATATCCTTCAAATGATCCTCCATGACAAATATTTTTATTGACTACGCCATTGCTTCCTGATATCACCGTCAGATTAAGTGTGCGAATACTATCGCATCCCTCGGCATTAATAAAATTGTCTACATAAGTTCCCTGTACAGAATATCCTTCGTATTGATCACTGGCACAAATTGTGATCGAAATAAATGTAGAAATCGAATCCGTCTGTATACATTCTTCCCTTGGTTCCAGGAGGGTTGGTATCCCGGATGGGTTTCGGGTTGTGACTGTAGGATTGTAATTGAATACTTCCGGATTGACATCATAAAAGACAGGGTTCTGAACATTTTGAATCGGAATTGAAATCTTTTGATTCTCAACGCACGGAATATTGCTTTCTCCGTTAAGATTTGTTCTCACCAGAATAAAATCAGAGCCATTATTGGAATTGGCCATATAGCTGGTGAAAATCAATTGATTTCCAACTTCTATGAGTTGTGAGGCCCCGATATCGGTAATGGTTTTGCTTTCAAGGATATCAGAAAAGTGAAATTGCCGTGACCATAGGATATTGCCGTCAGGATCTATTTTGAATAAGATCAATTCATTAGTTAGTCTCACGCCTGCCAAAACCACGAAACCATTGCCGGATTTAATGATTTCAAAACCACCGTCTGCGTTACCTGCTAATTCATATTGTTTTATCCATTCAACATTACCATCAAGGTCTGTTTTCTGAATAAAGAGTTTGGTGTTTGTAAGACTGGTCCCGGATGGATCACCATGATAAATTGAATAAATTCTTTCCTGGTCGATGACAAGATCTATACCATACAGCCTGGCAATAGAATTTGCATCCTTATGTCCCAGCTTTGCCCAAACCACAGATCCGTCATTTGGATTTAGTTTTACAAGCGTATTTCGCATTTCTGAAGGGTCCGGACCGTCTGTATACCTTCCTATTCCGTATACATTATTTCCGCTATACACCATATCATATATTCCTTCGGAGCTTCCTAACTGATAATGCTTTGAAAAGAGAGGGAGGATCGTACCCGTATTTCTATCGAGTTCGAGGAGTTCGCTATCATTATTGCTGATGTTAACCTGGAAATGATTGTTGGATAAAATATAATTGCCCCCTCCTTTCTGAATAAGTGAAAAGTTATAACTCCTCGGGGTGCTAAAAAACTCCTTCGCCCATAATACAGTATTGGTGATCGGATTATACCTGAATGCGAAAACAGATGCCTTGACATTCGGATCTCCTGCTGTCCCGGCAAGGGCTAACATTCCATCAGAGTCAACAATCAATGCATTGACATGATCGGCTATGCCCGGAACTACATCAAACGTTCTGGCCCACAATACCTTACCTGTTAAATTAACTTTTATGATGAAGACACTATCGTCCTTTAATCCCGCAGCGTAAAAACCATCATTTTGAGGAGTGGCGGCGAGTGTATAACCGCGTGTGTTTCCGTTGACAGGCCCATAGAGAGTTCCTATAGTAAGGCCACAAGGATCCGGTTGACATTCATTGACAATGAGATGCACTACACGAATGCTATCACATCCTCCCTGGCTAATGAATGTATCCGTAAAGCTTCCGGATTGTGTATATCCCTCATAGGATTCTCCGGCACAAATGGTAGTATCGATTTCTGTTTCTATGATTACTGAATTACTACACACATTGGTGGAAAGATTAGCTGACGTATTTCCGGGATCTATATCCAGTGAAATGACTTCTGGAATATATTCAAATACTTCAGGATGCGCACTGTAATAAACTGCATTTTTAACATCTGTAACGATTATATTGATCGACGATGAAACGCTGCATGTATCACTTAATTCTCCCTGAATGTCTGTCTTGACCAATATCATATCTTCATTACCGGCGGTTTCGGCGATTGCCGTAAAATATATTTGACTGTCAAGCTCGACAAGTTGTGAAGTGATGCCGCCCAAAAGAATAGAGTTATCATTTTTTGAAAAGTCAAACTTTTTTGCCCAAAGAAGATCGCCTGCATGATTGATTTTGAATAGTTCAATATCGCTCGGTGATATTCTGTTTCTGGCCAAAATAACAAATCCGCCATCAGAAGAAATGATTTCATCAAGCCAGTCATTAGCACCGGGCAAATCATATTTCTTTAGCCATGTAACATCTCCATTCAAATCGGTTTTCTGCACAAATATTTCTGTAAAATCAATGCTTGTTCCGTTTGGATCTCCCAACGAGATCGAATATATATTACCCTGATCAATGACAAGATCGACACCGTAAAGACGCGCCGAAACCGATTGAGGGCGATGGCCCAGCGTAACCCATTCAGGAATACCATTAGCAGGATTAATCTTCAAAAGGGTATTTCGCATTTGTGCAGAAGTACCGCCGTCTGTAAATCGTCCACAGGCATAGAGCATACCATCATCGTACACCATATCCTGTATCGTTTCAGATGACCCCAAATCATAATGCTTTGAAAAATTACTATTGATGACGCCGGTATTGCGGTCCAGTTCAATCAATTCGGCATCATTGGGGTTGGTGGGGTTATTGGACATTAAGTAATTACCACCCTTGCCCATTTCAATAATTCCAGAACAGAAACTTGGACTCGTGCTATTGAATTGATAAGACCAAAGAATGGTATTCAACAGCGGATTATATCTCAGCGCGAAAACTGATCCTCCGTCGATCAGCGAGCCTGCGGTACCTGCGATACCCAACATACCATCTGTGTCCACAAACATACCATTGATATGATCAGCTTTTCCTTCTACTACATCGAATCTCCTCGCCCATTCAATGTTACCTTTTGTATTCATTTTGAGAAGTAAAAGGCTATCATTTTTTATGCCTCCGACATATAATACCTTTTCGGATTCGGAGGCGGCCAGGCTGTATCCTCCTTCATTGTCAATTAAAGACCCAAATACTTTTGCAAACGGACCCCCACAATTTTCCTGCGCAGAAGAAATAAAAGAGCAGTATAATAAAACAAATAGTATAATCAGTATTCTTTTCATAATAATTCAGGTTGGTAATGCTGAGAAATGGCTTCAGAAGAAATGCGAATATTAAATATACACAAAATTTCGCAATCCTTTTACGACCCTCTTTTCTTTTCTTGAAAAGTTGCTTAAAAAATTACTTTACGATTGTAATGCTTCCGGTTTCGGTTATTTTTTCTTTTCCGCAAAAATAAATCAATACATACGCAAATACACCCGGATTGTACTCTTCTCCATTTCTTCGTTTTCCATTCCATTGGATTGGCCATTCTTCAGTTTGGTAGGCAACATCCCCAAATCTGTCATAAATGCCGAAGAATTGTATATCAGGTGAATGATCCGGAAATGTAGAAACTGTAAATAAATCATTAATTCCATCACCATTGGGACTAAATACATTTGGAATATAAGTTGATTCTCCACTCAATACAATCGTTCTGATACTATCGCAACCGGTATATGAAATCAGCGTATCTATATACGTACCTTCAGCTGTATGACCCGTATAGAATCCAACACAAACAGAAGATTCAATGTGTGTTGTAATCTCATCCATTGTTGTTAGTCTCACCGTTCTGACACTATCGCATCCTTTGGTAGATATCAATGTGTCCGTATACAGACCCGAAGTGGTATGCCCATAATAGTTTTCACCCGCACAAATGCTGATATCTATACTGGTAAAAATTTCATTTGACACTGTCAGGTTGAGTGTCCTGGTGCTATCGCATCCCTTGCTGCTCAGAAAAAAATCAATATACTGACCGGACGCTGAATATCCTTCATAATTCCCTCCCGAACATATGGTCACATCTAGTATGACATTATTTATTGGATTCACGGTCAATGCCAAATATCTGATTGTATCGCAGTCATTGGAAAATCCCTGCAGTGTGTCAACATAAAGTCCGGTGGTTGAATATCCTTCGTATTGCTCTCCTGCACAGATTTCGATCACGATATTTTGTTCCAAAGGAATAACATCAAGGTTTAAGGTATGCACTGAATCACATCCGAAAATATTTTGGTGTATGTAGGTGTATACACCTGATACAGAATATCCATTATAGCTTTCTCCAAGACAAATGACAACATTTTCTTCCGTGCGATCAACGTACGAAACGGTCAGTTCGATCATACGTATGCTATCGCATCCTGCAACACTTGTAAATACATCTGTAAAAACACCGGTGGCCGTATAGCCCTCGTATGACTCACCTTCACATATAGCCGCCTGTATAAAAGTTGAAACAGTAGGTAAGACCGTCAGGTTAAGATTACGGATCGTATCGCATGAATTGAGGGGACCCTGTATTGTATCAATATAGAAACCTGATACCGCATAGCCAGCGTAAGATTGTCCTTCACAGATCAGAACATTCAGATTTGATATAAGCGGAGTGACAGTTAATATGATCGTATGAACAGAGTCGCAGCCAAGAAAATTTTGATACATATCTATATAAGTACCTTCAGACACATGCCCTGCGTAGGATGAGCCGAGACATATCTCAACTTGTTCAGATGTTGCAATAGGTGTATAAACATCCAGAGTCAACCTTCTAAGGCTATCGCATCCATTACTCGTGGTAAAATAATCTTCGTAAACACCTGCCATTGAAAATCCTTCATATGAATCACCTGCACAGATGGTGGCCTGAATTAAAGAAACAAGTGTATCAGATACATTGCAAAATGAAGGTACGTCCGTAACCATAGCAGCCGTTGATTCGGCATTTGTATTGAGTGTCATACTAAATTGAGTCATGGTTACATTGTAAAAAGACGGGTTGACTACCGCAATGACAGGGATCGAAATATTCTGACTTGTCACACACGGAATGACGACCTCGCCATTCAGATCTGTCCTCATGATGATTAAATCTGTAGTGCCGGATGTTCCCATGCCCCATCCCGTAAAAAATAACTGCCCACCTACCTCTATCAGCTGGGAATGTGCACCATGCGTCAGCGGCGAAATCAAATCAGTATACATATAGTTCTTAGCCCACAATACTGCTCCATTATTATCAATTTTAAATAAATACAATTCCCTTGGAGGCATCGCTCTTCCTGCCAGAACTACATAACCGCCTCCGGATTTTATGATTTCATAACTGAAATCATTTGTGCCGGGAAGATCATATTGATTGAGCCAGATCAAATTACCATCAGTGGATGTCTTCTGAACATACATTTTTGTATTCGTCGTTGTTGTTCCCAGAGGATCTCCGGTACACGTAGAATAGATTTCATTCTGATCAATAAGTAAGTCCACACCATACAACCTTGCGGTTAAATTAGCAGGTAAATGGCCCAGCCTTGCCCAAACATGAGTGCCGGTCACAGGATCAATTTTGACCAACGTATTTCTCATTTTACTATTTGGAACACCGTCGGTATAGCGTCCTACACCATATATAAAATTGCCCTCATAAATCATATCTGCAAAACTTTCTGAACCGCCCAGGTTATAATTTTTTGGGTAAACACCGGTAATTATGTTACCGTTAACTCTGTTTATTTCGATTAGCTCAAGATCATTGGTACCGGAAAGCATTGAAGGATTGCCGGCCAAAAGATAATTGCCGCCACTGCCTAGTTGAACAATAGCCTCTCCGAAATCTCTTGGCATGGCACTTTCATATTCATTCGACCATAATACCTGGTCTGTGTTCGGATTATAGCGAAATCCAAATATTGAACAGTTAAATAAAAGATCACCTGATGCACCAAAGCATGCCAACATGCCATCACTGTCCAGAATCAAAGTATATACTATGTCCGGTTCTCCAGGTATGATATCAAATGTTCTGGCCCAGAGGACCTTTCCATTCAAATCAACCTTCATCAGTAAAACGCTATCTTCTCTGCTGCCTGCTATATAAACGCCATCACCCCCGGCCGTGGACACTATGCAGTGGCCTTCCTCATTGAAATTGGGGGAACCATAGACTGCTCCGTATGAGGAAATACATCCTGCCTGTGCCACAAGATTGGAGAAAAGCAAGGCAGTGACAATATGAATAGAAATAGTTATTGTAAACGCTTTCATCAGTTGGGCATGGATGAGCCATATGAGCTGCCTATCCTTACTAAGATAGAAAGAAAAGTGATGAAGGCTTTATAGCCCTTTATCGGTCCTGCAGGATATACATTTATGCCCTTTCCACCTGCTTTCTAAGCTTAGGTATAGGTGTCCCCAACACACGGTGACCATTCTCCGTAACTACTACATTATCTTCTATTCTTATTCCCGTAAAATTGCGATATGTCGTAAGATTGTCATATTGAATGAACTCATTAAACTTTCCTTCACCTTCCCACATATCTATCAACTCAGGTATGAAATAAATGCCCGGTTCAACTGTCAAAACAAATCCGGTTTCAAGAGGACGTGCAAGACGCAAATAGGCTGTACCAAATTGCGTGCTGCGTTGTGCTGAATCATCATAACCCACATTATTCTCTCCCAGGTTTTCCATATCATGTACATCCAGTCCGATCATGTGGCCAAGGCCATGAGGAAAAAACAATGCATGCGCTCCGGCAGCAACGCTTTCATCAATATCTCCTTTCATTAATCCAAGCTGTTGAAGTCCTTCAGTGATGATACGTGCCGCACCAAGATGAATATCCATGTACTTCACACCAGGCTTCACTGCTTTGATAGATTCTGTTTCCGCCTTCAATACGAGATCATAGATGTCTGCCTGTTGTGGTGAAAATTTTGGACTCACCGGATAAACCCGTGTGATATCTCCGGCGTATCCCATTTGATTTTCTGCACCGATATCACAAAGTAGCATGCCTCCTTCTTTAAGCATACGATGATATTCATTGTTGTGCAGTGTCTGACCCTGCACTGTACAAATAGCTCCGTAAGAAAGGCGTCCTTGATTAGCGAATGCGACGCCTTCTGCTATGCCCCGAAGTTGAGCTTCATATTTACCGGCTGAAGTAGCCTTTCTTAATTGTGTATGCATAGCTGCAGTGATAGCCAATGCTTCTTCCATCTGTGTGATTTCTTCAGCAGCTTTATGTGATCGTTGTTTAATTACAGCTTGCACAAGGGGCATGGAGTGACCACTTTGTATCTCATCAACGCCTTTTCCTAAAACTTTCGAGAGGTAAAGAATCCTGTCAGCATGATATGGGGGCAGGTATTGAATATTCTTTCCTTTGAACGCTTCGATCACCGTATCAACTTCTGCATGCTTCTCTGCGCCGATCAAACGGGCACGTTCAGCCATCGTTGGTTGAGGACCCATCCAAACCACTTCTTCAATATCTATATCATGTCCGAACAGAATAGAAACACCTGCATCGGCATCAATAAGGCCGGCCATCCCGGGCTGCGCGAATCCAAAGTAATACAGGAATGTACTATCCTGACGAAACGGAAATGGATTCGCTTTATAATTGAATGGTTGTTCGATGGCCCCGGGGAAAAAGAACTGACCCTGGCCCATCACCTGCATCAATGATTTGCGGCGGTTTGTGTATACAGAAGCATCAAAGAGTTTCATAGAGTTGAAAGATAGGGAAATAACTACTTCTTTTTAAAAACATAAACCTTTAACTCATTCTGTGATTGATAGGTAGAAAGCTCTCCATCCCAAACCAACTCTCCAGGCATGTCCTTTCTAAATTCAGCTAGTCCTAATGTCGTATAATTATCGTTTATCCATTTCATGAGATTCTCAAACATCTGCAGCTTGTCATATCCTGAAGTCCATGATAATATGCCGCCATTGTAAACGATATAATCTGGTAAGCATGATTCCATATCATGCAGATATTCATCCTGCATCGGAGGAGATAAAACCGGATCTGACAATATGGGGTACATAAACAAATGTTTGCTACAGCTTTCACGATCAGCAGCTACAAGAACTTCAGGTTCTGAACCCATCACGCCGATACGACTTCCTTCAGGCACTCGTCTTGCTAATTCTTTGCCTATTCTTTCAAGTTCAGGAAACATATTGAAACTGTACATCTGCTGATGTATTTTATTGTAATCAGGGCTGAAGAAATATTTGCGCTCACGCACTAATGGCCATAGTACCAGAATAGAGCCGACAAGACAACATACTGTTGCACCAGAATTACCGAGTTTATTTGAAATCCAATACAATGCTATTGCAGCGAGAAGTGCAACTCCAGGTAATGCAAGTATAAAATAGTGCTGATAAAACGCTGCACCGATGACCACACTTGCAAGACCGAAAACTGCCATTAAAAATGCAAACCAAACATTTCCTTTCTTAAACCCCGACATAAATATCAACACCAAACCCGCACAAGCTGATATCCATAACGCAACTACAGCCCTTGTCACCAGGGGAACAAAATGTTGAAACAATTCCCATCTCGATTGTGTGAATGTTGCGGTCATTCTCGACGGCTGTTTGACTGACCAGAATAAGAGTTCATCAAGTCGCCCCGTCATTTTAAAATAGACAACTACGGCCGTCACCGGCATTAATCCGCCAATACCCAACATCAACCATTCTACAATTGGTAATCGCCCATTCTCTTTCTTATTCCAAAGTATTCTTAAGGGCCACCACAACAAGGCCACTACTAAGCCAAATACGACACTTTGTTGCTTGATGATAAATGCTAAGCCCAGCAATAATCCACTGATGAGAAGTAGACTTTTTCGCTCCGTTCGTATTCCTTGCCAAAACATATAAAACCCTCCCATCACAAATGGCAAAAGGAGCTGTGTAGCATGCGCTGCAAACCCAAGCACATTAGGATCAGCAAGTAAAATCAATAGAAATGCAGTAGATGTCACAGCAATAAAACGATTGAAGAGATCACGCATCAGCATGTAAAAACATACCGCTGATACTGCATTGGCGATTAACAAACCGATGTGAACGCCTGTCGCGTTGTAACCAAATATCGTGGTAAAAAATCCATATAAAATATACAGGCCGGGAAGTTTATTGTCAACCATATCAACATATAAACTTTCCCCTTTCAATAACCAATGGCCGATATAAGCAAACCCCGCTTCATCGCGCTCCATCGGAATGGCCAGCAATCTTAATCTTGCCTGAAGGACAACAATCACACTTATGCCGAGTAAAAATAACGGCCACCATTTCATTAACGCAGATGGAGACGAAGTGGATGGAGAAAGTTTTTTCTTCTTCCCCTGTGTAGAACCTGACTTATGAAAGTTGTCTTTTTTTGTACGTGATGGCCTGGCCATATTTTTGGTGCTATTGCGTTTTCAATCCCAGGTTAAGGACAGAATGGAAGATGATAGTACCTATGCTCAAAAATCAAAGGCTGACACGCTTGTACTTCTTCCAAAGTGCTTTAAAACTTTTCGCCATTTCTTTTGCTGTAGCACTATTGAACCAGATGACTTCTTCATTGCCGTCATCGGTAGCCGGAGCGGCACAGGCCACACATTTGGTTGATGCGTCATAAATGGCACACTCGACAATGAAAGGATTGAACTCGGAAGGCGGAAGGATCAGGAAATTATTTGCAATATCCTGGTCAGTGACTTTATAAATCTTTTTATACAGGCCGAGATTTTTCTCCACTAGCGGAGTGGCAGGTACGATGTACCTGTATTTCGTTTTTTCGCCCAGGTTGACGCTTACCAATTCAGAAAAGGCTTTGTTCTGTACATCATAATTCAGCATAGGGCTGATGACCCATACTTCTTTTGATTTGTTCTCCAGTTCGATCAGTTTTTTTATAGTCATGTTTTTTTTTGTAAAAGTACATGTTCGCTCAGAACTTAGACCTATAGTACTTTACAGCTCAATAAACTCAATGCTATAGCACGAAAAGAAGAATAATGAAAGGCATGCGAAGGGGCCTTGGCCGGCACAACCGAGAACTTGATAAACCTCAACCAAAGTACTTGCAGGGGCTATTTGATGTTGAAGGTCCTGGATATATTAAATCCAAAATGGATGTCTCCATTCCCCACATCTCCTATCGTCTCGGCAATGAAGCCTTTTTCGATCATTGACGTACTGTTGGTAAAATGTAACTGGAAGACGTGACCACCTGTCTCAATATCAAATCCAATACTTACAGAGTTTCGATATTCCGGAGCCAGCTGATTGGGCAGGACGTAAATATATTCGGCATTGAGTGAGGTCCTCTTGCCCAGTTTAAATCTTGCTCCCGCTCCGAGGGCAAGTACATCATTCTTTTCAGAAGCCTTTTCAACAAGATTGCGGTGGACTATCGTGGGCGACAGCTGGAGGGAAAATGCTTTAGAAAATTTTCGACCTATGATGATCTGTCCTGTGTAATATAATTTGCTGCTGAAATAATTTTCTCTTGTCGGATCAGAGGGGTGTATCGTTTTGACAGCTATGGTACCCAGGGCACATAGTGTGATTGGCGTTTTTTTGGCGCCCGTTGATTGTCTTAGCAACTTAAACTTGGCGAAAGCATCAAAGGTTTTTTCATAACTGCTTCTTCCTACACCTACCATCAGCCGGTTAGTGATACCATAGTCACCACCAATACGAATTGAAGCCTGATCCAGTCCGAATAACTCATAGGCCCCTCCACTAAAAAAACCAAAACGATGTGAAATCTTTATATCCAGATTTCCCGCGGCGGTATTCTCCAATGAATGCAGATTAATGACCCGGTCTGTCTTAAAGCTTGCGGTAGTATACTCGGTTATCACAGAGTCTTTGAGCATGGATAGCATATCCTTTTCCTGAGCGGAAGCGAATAAAGTCATTAAGCAAAGGGAAGCAATACTGAGTATGGTATTAAGTGTCATAATTAACTCTTGTTATTTATCTGCAATGAAAGTACAAAATTAAAAAATTAAAAAACCTCTATCATCAGTTTATTAATGATAGAGGCTCTGATCATATAATGTTTGTTTTAAAATTATTCGGTTGGCATGAGTTGATAGCTGACATCAACAGTGATATCAACGGTTTTGGATATATTATCCGCCACGAGTTTAGGGATCGTTATTCCATAATCTGCCAGCAGGACTGAAAAATTACTTTTAGCGGATATTGCGCCACCTTTCACGGTGATGGTGCCTTTAGAGGTTACTGGCTTTGTGATGCCATGGATTTCCAGTTGGCCGGAAGCGGTTATGTTGTATACACCATCTTTTAAAAAATTGACAATGCTGATGTTGTCTATTTTTCCTTTGAATTTAGCTTTAGGATAGGTAGCACTTTCCATGTAGTTCTCATTAAAATGTTCCTGCATCAGGGCCTTTTCAAATTTAAATCCCTGTATGAGTACAGCCCACTCCAGGTTGCCGCTATTGATGTCAAGTGCTGTGCTGGCTGAAGCGTTCTGTGCTTCTATTTTTTCCATAGAGGCGTCTGATTTGAATGAAATCTTTCCTGTTTTAGAAAAGTATTTTTGTCCGAATGCCAACTGTGTTGACAATAGCATGACGATAAAAAAGATATTCTTCATGTTTTATATTTTAAAAAGTTATGAATGGGTGTTTTTTCCCCTCATACTATTTTATTTCTAGAATTTACTTGACGACTACAGATTGTACTAGGATGACATCACTCAGGTATCCGCTGCACATGCCTTTGACCTTAATCATGTCACCCGCTTTCAGTTTTTCTGTTTTCTTGTTCTCTTCCATTTCGCATATGACTGTAGAGATTGGATTGGATGTTTCAAGATTAACTTTTCTCTTTCCTTCTTCGTTTGTGATTTCTGTTATTTTACCACTGACCACTACTACCTTTCCCAGATATTTCTCATTAGCTGTTTTTTCGTCTGATTCATAATCTGCGATCAGTTGATCAGCTGATATGGTGACATCTGCTTCTTTATTTTCCAGGCTTTCTACGGGCTTGTTGTACATATAGTATCCATAGCTTGCACCGATGACGGCAAGAACGATCAGTGTGATAAATATTTTCTTCATGGTCTTGGTGTTAAATGGACGTAGTGCTTATTACAATTAAAAAGCATTTCATTCCTGTTAATTGTTCGGTGCTCCATCCTGGATCCAGTGCTCAACCTTTGCGATTTCACAAGCTCCTAATTTCGGGGCGTTCTGAGGCATGTCTTTGAAGCCGGATGCATGTTTGATAGAGCCAAGTAGTTTGCCATTATTGACGCTGATGAGTACCTGGTCATATCCTTCAAGATTCACATTACCGGAATTGACAGCGGCGCTGTGGCATACATAACAATTGAATTGCAGCATTGGTAAAATATTCGCCTGGTAGCTCATATTAGTGGTAACACAATTTGTAGCCGGATATAAATTCTCTGCTGCATCATAGTAACATGATGACACTGCGGCCATTCCTATCAATAGGAATTTAATTATTGTTTGCTCCTTCATCTATCCATCCTTTTATTTTATCAATACTGCATTGTGACAATTTCGCTGATCCTTGAGGCATGGTTTTAAATCCTGTTGACCATGCTATCGAACCATATAATTTTCCTGATGTAGCCATTGCTTTTACGCCTGCATACGTGTTGAGAGAAATCCCGCCTGATGGCGCTCCTCCGGAATGACAACCTACACAGTATGTTGAAAGCAATGGCGCTACAAATCCTGCATAGGATACATTTGTTGTGACGCATTGTCCTGCGTTTTCATTACATGTCAGATCCTTTGCTCCCTGCGTGATCCATTTTGATATAAGGGTTATTTGATCTGTACTGAATCGCTGTGCCGGCGATGGTGGCATCCTGTCTTCTCCACCGGTAGCTTTGATACTTTCAATTAATTTCGAATTGTTGGCATCGAAAGCTTTGATGATCCGGCTTCCGATCACATTCTGGAAATTATCCATGACGATTCCCTCTTTATGCGAAATGGCATCGTGACAGCCGCTTTTCGCACATGTGGAAATAAATAATGGCAAAATGTCTTTAGTAAAATATACGACGTTAGGATCACAAGGTATCCCTGTGGAGGTATCCACCGGATTGCCGGTCGTATCGATTGGATTGCCGGTCGTATCCACCGGGTTATTGATCGGGGTTATCAATGGCTCGTGCACACAGGATGGAATGAGTAGAACTACAAACCCTGCTAACAAGATACTTGCCAGCATAGATTTAGCCCTCATTTCTTTTAATACCTCAGTCATTTTTTTCAAGTCTTTAAATCTGTTCCTCGCTATAACCACAAAACAACGGCTATTCGTACTTTATTCATCTATCGAAAACCCTGAACGTGCCAAATCCCCTATCGAACAGGATATTTAATAGAGTGTTCTGGAGAGGTATTGTATACGGCCTGTTGCTCTATTAGGCTTTGATTAACAGTAATCACCTTACAAAGGCAATACATACTGATAAAAAACAGGCAATTAGTAAGCGTATCATAAGCTAAATGCTGATGGCCTTAACACCTTACTAAAAATTAATCCTGTTGAATTTCATCACAATCCTTTATCCGGATGCGATACACAACCTGAATTTTTTGATGATATAGCACAGCAATTGAAGGTGATCGCGCCCTGTATGGCTAAGCATGGCTCATAGTAAATAATAAATCACCCCCGCTCCTACCAATCCCGTAACCCCCACAATCATTGTCATCACAGTCCATGAACGAAACGTCTGCTTCTCCGTCAATCCCAGATATTGTTTCACAAGCCAAAACCCACTGTCATTGACATGTGACATAAATGTAGCTCCACTCGCAATAGAAATAACGATGCAGGCAAGCTGAACTTCACTTAATCCGATACTCGTAATAAGCGGCGCTGTCAATCCCGCAGATGTAATCATCGCCACAGTAGCAGAACCCTGAAGCATCCTGATGATAGCGGCTGTAATAAATGCAAATAGAAAAGCAGGAATTCCCAACGAAGACATTGATCGCGCCAACATCTCACCACTACCTGTATCCACAAGCACTTGTTTGAATACACCACCTGCCCCAATGAGCAGGATGATCATACCTACAGGCGTCAGCGATCGTGTCGTGATTTCCAAAAGTTTTTCACGACTCATTCCTCTGCGTATGCCCAGTAGATACCATGCCAGAAGATTCGCTATGATCAACGCGGCGAACGGATGACCAATCAATCCAAATATTTTATTCAACAGTTCAATGTTATGAATCCCGCTTTTGATAAGTCGTTCAATGATCGTATTTGTAACTATCAAAGCAAGTGGAATGATAATCAACATAAGAAACATCCACAAAGGCGGCACATTACTTTCGCTTTCTTCTTCCTTTATTTCAGGAGCTGCTGCAAATATCCGACGTGAAATAAATTTACCCCATAGTATTCCTCCAACAATGGCCGCAGGAAACCCTGCAAGTAATCCGACCAATATCACAGTTCCTAAATCTGAACCAAGGATGCCTGCTACAGCTACAGGTCCCGGCGTAGGTGGCACAAACGCATGCGTCACTGCAAGGCCCGCTAACAATGGAATCGCAAAGGCTAGTATCGATTTTCCACTTCGTCGTTGCAACCCATAGATAAGTGGTATCAGAATAATAAACCCTACATCAAAGAAGACTGGAATAGAAACAATATACCCCGTGATCATCATTGTCCATGGTGCTCGCTGTGTTTGGCTGGGAGAGATCAATGATTTGGCAATCGCCTCTGCGCCTCCTGATGCTTCAAGTATGGAACCAAACATAGCCCCAAGGCCTACAACAGTAGCTACAAATCCAAGCGTGCTCGCCATTCCCTTCTGTATCGTCTCCGCTATCTCCGTACCATTCATCCCCGCCAGCAAGCCAACTGTCACGCTCATAATCAACAGCGCAAGAAATGCATGAATACGTACAAACAGAATCAGCACAAGCAGAAGTGCTATTCCCGCTAAGACCGCAAGTAAAAGCTCAGTGTTCAAGTTCGTTTATTATTTTTTCTACAATAGTCTCCGGGGAAGATTCAATAGATACCCTGATTGCATACGCTGGAATTTCCAATGCATCAAATTGTGATGTCAGAAGCTTTGCCGACATGTAATGATCCTGACGTTTCTCCAGACGTTCCTTGATACAATCGAAAGTGCCTTCCAAAAAAATCCATCGCACCTGATCCGCTATTCCTTCTGTGAGAATTTTACGATATGATTCTTTCAATGCTGAGCAAGCAATCACTCCTCCATCCTGTTTTATACATTCCGAAGCAATACCATGTAATTGTTTTAGCCACGAATATCTGTCCGCATCATCTAGAGGAATTCCAGCATGCATCTTTAAAACATTTTCTGCCGGATGATAATCATCCCCATCAAAAAAGAGGAGATTCAGTTTTTGCGAAAGCATTTTACCGATCGTACTTTTGCCACAACCAGAAACACCCATCACAAAAATGATCCTCTTCTGCATTTAAGATCCTGTTCTTTTAATCTGTTAGCCGTCTTTCCATTTAATTCCTTTTGAAAAACAAATGCCAGGCTAAAATCACCCGGCATTTACAATCTATATCCTTAATAATTACATTTCATTCCCTTTCCGCTCTTCTTCCCTTTCAGCCCTTTCCGCCTGGTTGAGCTGTGGTTGGTGAGCTGTAGCACGAGGTTGAGTATAAGGAGGTCGAACCATAGCACAGGGATGAGAGCAAGCAGGCGGTGCACTGGGCGCTAGCCGAAGTGTCGAAGCATCTGCCATTAAAATTTAAATCCCAACCTCCCAAAATAATATGCCCCATCACTTCCCATCTGTACTGAATCCGAAAATCCTCCCTGATCCGTCCATCCGTCGAATTGTGGTGTCGGATATTTGTTGAATAAATTATTCGCCCCTACTGTAAATTTTAGCTTGTCCGTTATCCTGTAACCAAGACTGAAATCTATTGTTAAAGCAGTTTTATAGGTATCCGTAGCTTTTGCTTCCAGTGCATCCGCTTCCGCTTTTGTCGTAGCCGGAGTGTCAACCCACTGAAAATCCTGGATCAGGACTTTACTAAACTGTGTTGCATTGACTCCAAAATCAAATTTTGATGTAGAGTATCCGACATTCACACCAATTTTGTAATCAGGTGCTGCAGCGACAAGATAAGCACGTGAAAATGGAGAGAAAAATGTGTATTCATTCAGGTTGCCATTATGTATTTTATCAATTTTAAGCTTGTTGAAGTTTCCGGCGAGTCCCACACTCAGTATGCTGTTGTGCAAATAGGTTGTATAGTTTAAAACCACATCAAGTCCGGTTGTTCTCGTATCCGCACCATTTGCAAAAAACTGTGCTACATCAACGCCAAGTCCCAATCCTGAAGCATCAAAATTGTCCGTCAACACAATCCGATCGTTAACTGAAATGGAATATGCATCAACCGTAGCATTGAATCCACTCATCGAAAATGTAAACCCAAGGCTTCCATTAAATGCTGTTTCTTCTTTTAACGGACCGATACCAAACGCCCTTGTAACTGTGCTGGTGTTCGATGCCAACAGTGAGGGCAGGGACTCTCCGGCGACAATATTGTTAAAGATCAGATTGTAATGTATTTGTGCCAGCGATGGGGCACGGAATCCTGATGAAACAGAACCTCGCAAGGAGAACATATCACTAAACTTATACCTGCTGGTAACCTTAAAATTGAATGTTTCCCCGAAGTCACTATACGTTTCATAACGCAGTGCACCACCTATCAGGAAGGCGTCGGTAAGCTTGATTTCCCCATCAATGTATGCACCAAGATTCGTGCGGCCTCTGTCAACAACATTTGCCGGACTGTACCCCGGAAATCCCTGTGAACCTCCAGGAAGCGGATCTCCATTGGAATCTGTAGCCACTGCCTGATGTGCCGGATCTGTAATAGCCCTTCCGGTAGAATCATATACTGCATAGGACGATTCCTCACCTGAAAAGATGGTAAAATTTTCTGTCCGATATTCGAGCCCAAAGGCAAGGTTAAATCCTGAAGCTATGTCATCGAAATATTTACTAAAATCAAGTCCGGTGACATTCATCGAAAGGCTATGACCTCCTGCATCAAAATCTGTAGGCGATGCAGATTTCAAAGAAGCATTGTTAGTACCTTTTATGAAATAATGAAAAAGATTCTTTCCATATGTATTACTGAAGTCAACTTTCCACCCATTGGCCATTGTGTGTCGAATACCTGCACAAGCTGATATGTCAGTGATGATTGAAGTAATGTGTGGCGTGAATCCATTCGGATAAAGACTTGGTACAGATCGGTTGTCAAGATGGGCACTGTCTCTTGAAAATGCATAAGCATCTGTATCTCTGAAATTGCGTCCGCCAAAAGCATACACTTCTGTTGTTTGACCTATCGGGACGGCACTGTTGATCATAAAATTAAATCCATCAATCGCTGCACTTCCATATCCTTTACGCCATGACCATCCCGGCCTCAGTGTACGATCTTTAGATAGATACTCCGTAGTGAAGTTGGCAAATCCACCTTCATTTCCCAGCGGGAGTCCATAATTGAGATCCAATTTGGTCGTAAAGCCGTCGAAACTTTTTTTCTCAATGACACCATCATTGACAGCATCGATCCTGTTGTTCCCTTCAATATTATAAACTACATCTCCGGCTTTTTCTGCATATCCATCACCAACATCCGTACTATAAGCACCATAAGTCAGGCCTCCGGAAACTCCTTCTGTCTGGTCATTCAAAACAATATTGATCACTCCTGCTATCGCATCCGAACCATACTGGGCCGAAGATCCATCACGGAGAATTTCAATACGCTTGATGGATGACGCAGGTATGGCATTCAGATCAGTTCCGCTATTGCCACGGCCTCTGGTCCCGAAGACATTGACGAGTGATGATTGATGGCGCCGTTTACCATTAATAAGTACAAGCGTCTGATCCGGTCCCAACCCCCGTAATGAAGCCGGATCGATATGATCAGCACCATCCGAACCGGATTGTTTGGTAGCATTGAATGATGGTGCGGCATATTGAAGAATCTGGTTGATCTCTGCTTTTCCATTGCTGGCAGCCAGATCAGCTACATCAATTACATCGACAGGAACTGGTGAGTCTGTCACCGATCTTTTGTAGCTACGAGATCCAACGATCTGTACTTCGCCCAGGGAGATTCCTTCAGTCATGACCACGTTGATCTCTGGTGTAGAGGAGACATTCATTTCCAGTGTCTCATAACCAACATAGCTATAGATTAATATTGCATCACCACTCGCCACCGTGATATGATACATGCCGTTGTAATCTGATACTGTTCCTTTGATTGTTCCCTTCTCAGAGACATTGACACCTACGAGAGGATCACCGACCTCATTGGTAAGTGTTCCGGATACAGAAAACTGAGCAGAGATATGCCCAAGCATAAGCATGGTAAGCCATACAAGAAATAATTTTTTCATAGTTGGAGGTTTAAGACGCGTTTTGGAAAATGCAACACGTTGTTGCGAAGGTGAAATTTACATAAAGGTTTGGAATGTTTACCTCACTATCTCTCCCTTCAGCCTCAACAGCTGCGTCTCCGCAAGCTTCGTGTTATACCTCGCCGCAATTAACCTGTTATATGCATCTTCAAGACTTTTCTGCGCTTCACGGAGCTGCAGATACGTTGCTGATCCAAGTCTGTATAGCTCAAGTATAATATTGACATTCTCATGCGCCAGCAGGATATTATCTTCTTCAAGATCCAGCGATTGTTTTTCCAATACATAATCATGATATGCTGTCAGCACATCCAGTCGAAGTAGCGCCTTTTGATTGTCATACAATACTTGTTGAAAACCAATATTCAGCTCCGCCTGATGTATTAGCCGGGTTGTATTCCTGTAGTTGAGAATAGGAATCGTAGCTGTAAATCCATAATTGAGTCCCTGGTTACGATTAAAAATCGGAAGAGCCGGATTCAATGCGATGTTATTGTTGGTCCTCGAAAAATTATACGCGCCGTTAAATTGTATGATCGGATATCGGTCTGCTTTCAACTCTTTCAACTCCAGCCCTGCAATTTCAACATTCTTCTGAGCCAGGCCAAGAAGCGGACTCCCATTGACAAGACCAGATTGTATTTCATCAAGGGTGATAAGGGTATTGATTGGAATAGAGTCACTTACTTCATAATCAGTGGATATTGCACCTGAAGGCTCATTCGCGCGGGGAGGGTTGATCAGGTGATTGAGCTGATCTTTCAACTGAATGATTACGGTGAGCTGTTGTAATTGTGCTGCTTTTTGAGCATTGAGATCTACCTGGCTCTGCAATAACTCCGGTTTCGCTCCGACACCGATTTCTAATTTTCGCTGTGACAGATCAACCCGGGTCTGACTGATGCTCATTTGTTCTTCAACCGCTTTGAGTTGTTGTTTCTGCCGGACGATATTATAATATGTATTGACTACCTCTGCGATGGTATTGATCACCTGGTTTTTTATTTCCAGCTCACCCAGTTTTATATACTCTTCGGCCTTATTGCGGGTAACAAACATTTTCAGACCGTCAAAAAGTGTCCAGTTTAAATTGATGGCTGCAGCGATATTGTCAGTAGCTACATTTCCTTCCCGATTATTTCCCGCTGCAAATTCCTGTTTTTGATTGTTGTTCGTCCAGTTCGTGCCAAGTGTTCCATTTATCCTGGGAAGAAAAACTGCATTGCGGTAAGAATAATCCAGGGCTGCAACCGCAGAATCATTTTTTGCAAGGATGATATCGTAATTATTTTTTAGTGCAGCAGATATTGCATCATCAAGAGTGAGCAATGATTGAGCCCGTACTTGAAATATACTGAACATCAAAATGACAGAAAGCATCCAACGCATTTTGATAATTTTTAAATTCGTCTTATTCTTCACAAAAAATCATTATGGTTTATAAAATGCATCATTACCTTTTGACCATGTGTTCTACCGGCACATCTGCTGCTGCAATACGGGCATCGAATTTATCAACACTTTTTTTAGAGGATAAATAGGAATACAATGCCGGCACTACATATAATGTCAGGATCAATGCGAATAACATCCCTCCCACAATCACAATGCCCAATGGAATCCTGCTACGACCACCAGAGCCAAATGCCAATGCTATAGGAAGTGCACCCAAAGTAGTGGCAAGTGTTGTCATGAGTATGGGGCGAAGTCTGGCAACTGCAGCATCGATAGCAGCAGGAATTTTATTCTCTCCCCTTCTTCGTTTTTGATTGGCAAATTCTACGATCAGGATTCCATTCTTTGTGACCAGACCTATAAGCATGATGATACCTATCTGCGAAAAGATATTGAGCGTCTGATGAAATAAATACAGGCTCAGGACCGCTCCCGCCAATGCAAGTGGTACCGTAATCATGATAATGATCGGATCCACAAAGCTTTCAAACTGC
>JBDUAU010000667.1:0-9384 GCA_040004485.1 Saprospiraceae bacterium | reverse complement strand
GGAATCTGGACAGTGGGCGGGTCAGTTGGTTTCTCAAGTTCAAAACAGAAAGGTGCAGGAAAAGCTACGACCATAATTGAATTTTTACCTGAAGCAGGTTATTTTATCATCGATGATCTGGGTGTCGGTTTAAATGCCCTTTATTCAAGGACCAGTCAGGGCAACACTTCGCTCACTGAATACGCTATTGGCCCGTGGGCTCGATATTATGTGTATCATGATGCCTTTGCACAGGCTAGTTTTCTGGCCGGATCACTCACTATTGATGGAGATTTTGGTAAGGCCAAAACATCAAACAATAAAGTTGAAGTAGGGCTCGGATACTCAGCCTGGCTTGCGGATGCTGTCGCATTAGAACCACTGGTTTTCTTCAATATGAGCAAATCAAAAGATGAAAATACAGATCCGGTGAGCACTAACACTTTTGGATTACGGATCGGATTGAAAATATTTATTGGAAAAAATTAAAGGTTCTTCCTTCCCTCAGTTTCATTATTATATTTGCCTCGTATTGGCATAAAAAACATATATATTTTATGTAATATGTTTTTTTATACCTTTATTTATTCGTTCACAAACCTTTTAAAATCAAAACTTATGAAAATGTTTACCAAATCAATTATTGCGATTATCGTATGTGTATGCTTTGCACAGTCGATGTCAGCTCAGACTGTTGGCAAAGGTGCCTGGATGTTAGGTGGATCTGCCGGATTTTCAAGCACAAAAGTCAAGGACGCAGACGGCTCTACCACAATTATTAATATTACTCCTAATGTAGGTTATTTCTTTGCAAATGACTTTGCCTTAGGAGCAAGATTAAACTTTCTGAGTACTTCTGCCGGTGGTAACTCCAACAGCAATTTCGGTTATGGGCCTTTTGCAAGATTCTATGTTACTGATCCTATTTTTATTCAGGCTGGAATTGATTTTGAGGCTGCAACTCTAGATTTAAATTCACTTTTTGCAGGAGATGGCAGCACAACTATTCATGCTGCAGTTGGGTACTCCCTGTTTCTGAATAATTCAGTTGCAATTGAACCTTCATTATATATCAATATCTACAATGGGGATGAAGACAATCTTGATTCTGATTTCACCAGATTTGGCTTGAACATCGGTATCCAGGCTTTTGCTAATCATGACCATGGAATGGAATAATCTGATTTGCCACTGACTCAGTGATGTAAAATTCAGATTTGAAAAAAAGGCTGTCCGATGGACGGCCTTTTTTAATAGGACATCTAAAAGGAAAAAAGTTGTTCGTAGTTTGAAACTACGAACAACTTTTTTCCTTTTTAACCAGGATGAAGTGAGCTATTATCCCATATCTCAAATCCCATGTCTCACATCCTGGAGCCTCTCCAAAAAATGTTGCCTGGCATACTTTCTTTCCAATTTATCGCTTACTTGATGACGATTTTGTATATTTCACCTCAAGAAATGGGCTGACTTCCTTCCTTTAGGGACGTTCTGTCTATTTATCAAGGGCTTACATATTGTTTTTTTACTTAACCAAATTTCTGTCTATTCAGGAATCTTTACATCCACAAGGCTATGATCAGAAGACTTGCTTTTTTAACATCACTGGTTGGCATTTTA
This sequence comes from Saprospiraceae bacterium, assembly GCA_040004485.1. Taxonomy (GTDB): domain Bacteria; phylum Bacteroidota; class Bacteroidia; order Chitinophagales; family Saprospiraceae; genus Opimibacter. Next base: position 7,785 of record JBDUAU010000667.1, on the reverse strand, counting down.
ACAGTGACGTCTCTATGTGGACAGGACATCCACTTTTCTCAATTTTATATGTCACCTCTGACACTAAATCCTGCCCTTACAGGTGTACAAAACTGTAACACACGTATCGTAGGGAATTATCGTAATCAATGGGCTTCTGTCCTGGGACGTAACGCTTACAATACATACAGCGTCTCCTACGATCAGAAGATGCCTGTAGGCCGATATGATTATTTTGGTTTCGGTGGTAATGTGTGGACCGATGTAGCCGGACAACTTGACTTTCAAACCCTGACATTAAAATTATCCGGAGCCTATAGCCGCAGAGTTGGTGGCGATAGAAAGAAAGCCAATTATGTTGTCGTTGGTGCTGAAGTTGGTGCTTCCCAGCGGAGTCTTAGCTTTACAAATGCCCAATGGCCATCTCAAGTCAATAATGGGGAATATTGCGCATCTTGTGGTCAGACTGAAGACCTCCCAAACAATTTCATTTTTGGAGATATAGGCCTCGGTGGTCTATGGTTCTCTGTCATTGACAAACACACCAATTTTTATTTTGGAGGTGCTATCAATCACCTTAACCAGGCTAATCTATCATTCTACCGCCCGGATGATGTTGAAAAATATTACACAAAATCTGTATTTCATGCAGGGGGTGAATTCCCATTAAACAGGAGTGTTTCTCTTGTACCTGGCGCAGTATTTTTCAAACAGGGTCCTTCGCTGGAAATCAATGCAGGAAATAGCTTCCGTTTTAATCTTGATAATGGTGGCGCTGATCAATCTTTCCAATTTGGTGGATGGATCCGGTTGGCCAGGCATTTTACAAAACCAATTCTCGTAGATGCTATCATTCTCTCTACAAGATTTGATTATTCTAACTGGGGTATTGGTTTTAGTTATGATATAAATACATCCAGCCTTAGCCAGGGCAGCAGGGGTAACGGAGGATTTGAATTCTCCATGGTATATCTTGTTTGCGGACCACAAAATCGCGGTGTTTATTGTCCCAAGTTCTAAACGAGTAACAAGTAACAAGTAGCGAATTACGGGTAAAGAGTTGCAATTCACATTTCAGATCAATAATCAGTAATTAATATTTATTACACATTACTCGTTATTCGTTACTCGTTATTCGTTATTTTACAGCCCCCTTTGTCAGATTGTAGTCTCCATGACACTATATCTATTCACGACTTTAATTCTCTCAAGGGATGTTCAACAACACAAAAAATGACACTAAAGGCAAGACGAATGGTCTGATCACTTCAGCCTCTGCCTCTTCAAGTAATAGTCTTGTACAAGGCACAAATATTGAAGGAACCGTACAAGCGGATAAAGACATTCGCATCGATGGCACCCTGAAAGGAACCCTCAATTGTAAGGGCAAGGTCATCATCGGCCCTACAGGTTATATCACCGGTGAAGTGCAGTGTGAAAATGCAGTGATCGAGGGTCGTTTCGAAGGCGTTTTGCTTGTCAATGATATGCTTCACGTCAAAGAGACGGCAAGAATTGAAGGTGATGTGACAACGCAGAAATTAGTCGTTCAACCAGGATCCATCTTTAATGTGAAATGTAAAATGGGTGCACAGCATATCAGTCCACGGAAGGTTTCATTAGATGAAGACGTGATTGAACTAAGTTCTCTGGGTAGTGCAAAAGCTACAATGTCCTGAAAAGTGAAGGCTGATCCCAAATCATCTTCATCCAATAAATATCTAAAGTATAGTGGTATGGCCCTTCAGCTTTTTGCACTGATGGGAATAGCTGCATGGATAGGACAAAAGATTGATAAAAAACTTGCTACTTCAATTCCGTATTTTACTGTATTACTTCTCTTCCTTTTTACGGGTGGCTTTTTTTATATTCTGGTTAAAGAATTAAATCGTAAAGATGAGCCCTAAGCAATTTTTTGCAGGGCTGGCCATCACCAGCATTCTTCAGATAAGTATCATCATGATATTGATCTGGTTGTTTGTTCCGCTTAGAGTACACACCGGTTTTATAGTCGTGACGATTACAGCGATGATTCTATTTTGTACGCTGCTATTTGTTGCTGCGAAAATTTTAGCCCACAGTACATTTACTAAATTATATATTCAATTGATCATGCTCGCTGTATTTTTGAAAATGATACTGTGTGTAGTATTGATTCTGGGATATCAAAAGGGATATGAGCCTGTCGATAATTCTTTTATCTGGCCATTCCTGGTGATCTATCTTGCATCTACCATTTATGAAGTCATCTTTCTTGAGAAAGTTGGCCGTGAAAAACAATCCTCTACCCCGTGATGAAATTCCAAAGCAAAACAACTATTGAAATTGATGGTGAAAGATTTGAAATGACAGCCAATGAAAGTGGAGTTATTTTTACAACGATCAATAATCAACTGAATATGATCACGCAGGTTGATGGAGTCTACCACTTCAAGGAAGGAAATGTACTTCATCAGATTAAAGTCATCGGGTATGACACTGATTCGCATACATACAGCATTGAGAAAGATGGGCAATTAAAGCAGGTCCGCGTATATCGCGATTTGGATTTGATGATTGAAAAGATGGGATTAAATAAGATCCATTCCAAAAAATTAAGTTTAATGGAGGCGCCGATGCCTGGCCTTGTGACCTCGATCAAAGTGGATATAGGAGATCATGTCGTCAAAGGTGCTCCTCTTCTCATTCTCGAGGCGATGAAAATGGAAAATGTGATTGCAGCTCCGCATGATGCCACGATCAAAGAGATAAAAGTTAAAATAGGACAGGCTGTAGAAAGAGGATTGGCACTTTTGGAATTTGAGTAGAATGTGAGGCTGTATGTCGTGTCGTGACGGCTCCGTGTCGTGTCGTGACGGATCCGTGTCGCATCGCATCGCTTCGTATCGTATCGTATCGTATCGCTTCGTGTCGTGTCGTGTCGTGTTGCTTCTTGTCGTGTCGCTTCTTGTCGTGTCGCTTCTTGTCGTGTCGCTTCGTGTCGTGTCGCTTCGTGTCGTGTCGCTTCGGCTCCGTGTTTTGTCGTTTCGTATCGCTTCTTGTCGTGTCGCTTCTTGTCGTGTCGTTTCGCTTCGGCTCCGTGTTTTGTCGTTTCGCTTCGCTTCTTGTCGTTTCGCTTCGGCTCCGCTCAGCGACCGTCAAAGTAGTACCTACTAAGTTTCGACTTCGCTCAACTTGAACTTTTTCATTCCACTTTTTTCCAGACTCCATCTCTCTCTGCTCTCTGCTCTCTGCCCTTTGCTCTCTGCTCTCTGCTCTCTGCTCTCTACCCTCTGCCTTTTTTACTTTTTGTAATTCTCCTCAAAGAACGCTTTATAGGAATCCAAAGATCTTGCTTTAATCACCTCCCGATAATTTTTCTGCGTGATCGCATATACTTCATAGATCGCATTGGAAGGCAAAAAGTCCTTTGGATTCCGGATGGCCGTATCGTAATATTTCATCGCTTTTTCTTTTGTCGTAAAAGACCTCACGAGAACTAAAGACTGATTCTTTGAAGGATCAAATACAAGACTTGCCATTTTGAGATTATCAAGTTGGAAATATTGGTTATGAAATTTAGCCAATGCCACTTTAGTATCCTGGATACTGAGTTCATCCTGATTGCTTACATAGACGATGATGAAATGCAATGCATTGTCCTCCACTGTGAATTGAGCATCACCTAAACCGGTTTCTCCATAGACACTATTTGCATTATTATCACCAAGAAGCAGAAGCATATCCTTTGCTTTCTTGTCTTCATCTGTATTTGGATATTTAGCGATGATGTCTTTCAATGCATCAACATAAGCTTCCTTACCAATTTTTGCACCTGTGCTCATCGCTTTGAGTAATTCAAATTTGGCCATCAGCGAATTGTTGACACCAAATTTTTCGCCGACATCCGCGATACGCTGAAGTACTACATCATAATTCTTCTGTTCGAATAAACTGTACGTTTCATCATAGTAGGCCATCAGGCGCTCATGCTCAGATTGCTGACTCGCAGCAAAATTCGGATCCGAAAGAACTCTGGCAAAACGAGAATTCGGATATTCGGAAATGAGAAGTGATTTATATTTTTCTGTTCGGACAAGATCACCTGCAGATAAGGCGGAAAGGTAAAGCTGATAATAGGTTTCAAGCTTTTCAGGTGCCTCCGGATATCGCGACAATAGTTTTTCTAAAATATCAATCGAACTCTGGAAGTCCTGCAATCTGTCCCTGTACAGTTGGCCAAGTAAAAGCATAGACTTCCTGATCTGCGCATGTGAAAGAGCTCTGGCAGTATCGTTCTTCGGAACATCTTTGAAGAAATTTTCAATTTCACTTTCATAAAGTCCGATCTCACCATTACCTGACTGTGCTGCCTCTGCTGTTGCGGCAAATTGACTGGCTTTTGAACTTACACCCCAGTAATCGGTGAGTGGAATATCTCCCCACGTCTTATCAAATTCACGCCTGGCTTTCTTCAGATTTTTTTGATCAAAAGCCCAAAATGTACTTGCTATAGCGCTGCCGCTGACCTGTCGAACAGCAGGTACACCATTCTGGATAGCGGGAGAAGGAGATGTACCTTTGCCTGCCTGGCTGGCTGCATATTTGCTTTTAGCTGCTGCATCTGCTTCTTCTTTCTGTTTAGCTTTTTTAAGATCACGTGCTATGTCTTTGAGTTGATCTTCATTCATGTAAGACAACTTCAATAAACTATCCTGTAAAGTGATCGTGTTGAGATTCATGGCGATATCACTGAGGTTGTCGCCCATCTTTTTGACAAATTTGTAGCGCGGGTCTGTTTCAGACATTACTGCTGCACAAGACTTAAATGCAGCTTCTGCTTCGACAAACTGAAGTTGTTTCATATACAATGTCGCGAGCAAATACTGGCTTTCTACTTCCTGAAATTTATCGCCCTGCACATTTTCAATACTCTTTTCAAGATGTCCTATTGCAGTGGCTACATCATTATTGTCTAAAGCTAATGTTGCCAATACGAAGTATATACGGCCGAGAAATGGTTTGTTTTTTTCGTCCTTCAACATTTTTTCAAGACTCTGCTGAGCTTCGGATGATGTCATCGTTTTATTCCGCACGGATGATCTGATGATGCTCAGCCTTGTATTGAATTCCATATCATACTTATTGCTGAAATCCAAAGATTTCTGATAGAACTCACCGGCCTTCGCTACATTGCCATCGCGATCATACAATTGTGCGATGATATATGCATATCTCGCTTTATTAGCTCGTTTAGAAGCACGTTCAATGGCTTGTTCGAGAAAGGGAATCACCTGCGGATAGTTTTCACGAACCATATGATAGTAGGCTCTTGCCACAGGAAGTTCTTCATATACTTTTGGAGGAAGCACATCATCAGATTCAAGGCGTCTGAACTGATAATCTGCTGCTGTCCAGTTTTGACGTTCAATATATGATTTGGCTAACCATAATATAGCTTCATCATAGACCGGAACGTGGCCAAGCAGACCGACATGCTCTCCTTCAGCTTTTGCTTTCGCTCTTAATTCAGCTGCTGTGGGTTCATATTTCTTAAGATCGGAGGTTGGCAGGACGGTTGTTGCATCTGGTGCTTTTGTCGTACCGGGACGTTGAATATCGGTAGTGCTTTTCCCTTTCTTCTTCAGCTTATGGATTTGTTTGTTATAAGCCTTGCGTTCTTTCTCTGCTTTTTTACGAACCCGTTCAAGTTCTTTCTTTCGTTTATTAGCTTCTTTTACGGCATTGGTTTTTCCGCTTTTATTTGCTTTGTTTAATCTCTTTGCATTCTTTTTATGAAGCGATGTATGCTTGCCATTTGGAAGGAATTCATCCTGGTAGAATTCGAGAGCATCTTCAGCAGCTTCGTAATCCTTTTTCAGGTAAAGTGCTTTCCCGATCAGGAGATAACAATCATCAGCCCAATCACTGTATTCGTGCAATGTGACGACGACTGAAACTTTTTTGATGGCTTCGTCGAGATCGGCTTTGACAGCATCCGCATTTTGAACAGCGGCATATTCATAGATGGGCAGGATCTCGCTGAAATTGTCTTCATGCTGTGTTTCAAGAGTGAGGATGCTGTTATTCACCAGTTCGTTGGCATTGAACCATCCGTTGTACTTGGCGGTCACGTTATGATAGAATTGCCCTACTTTTGACATATCCTGATGGCTCTTCGTTGTCACGCAACCACAGATCATTCCCAGCGTCAAAAAGATCAAAAGTGTATTTTTCACGTTAATACGGTATAGCATTTATATGATTTGAAGCTGAAAGGTTGTTTCCCACCAGGCGTTTAATCTTATAAACTGATTAGGGGGCAAATTTATTTCAAAATCACCACTACACCCAATTTCCTATGATGGAGCAAGGAAAGACCAGAAAGCGGCATTGGCATACCATATACAGGCTCGTTCTTCGAAAGGATGATACCCTTGAAGAAGTGGGCTCCTATCGCCTTACGTTGCTCAATCTCTATGTCCTTCTTTCTTCGATCGTCCTGGTGACCATGGGGATCATGATCGTGGTGATCTTCTTTACCCCACTTAAAAGACTTGTGCCCGGCTATGCCATGCCGAGCCAGCACCCTGATTTTATTCGCCTGGCGAAGAAAGTAGCTGCTCTTGAAACAGAATTGGTTGATTATAAACAGTATTACGATCATTTCAACCAGATGATCAGCATGTCAGACAGCATAGGAAAGTCGAACGTTGTCCAGACCCCAAACGAGGAAAAAACGCCTGAGGAAAAATCGTTGTCATGGGAAAAGGATCGAACGGAGTCACCAAAGCCTGTGCAAACTATTCAGGTAAAAAGCTCATCTGCACCGTCTGTATTGAAGCCGGCTGATTACCTGTACCTGATTCCACCCATATCAGGTGTCATCAGTAGCAAATTTGATCCTTCTCAGGATCATTTTGGGGTGGATATCCTGGCGCCTCATGATACCCCGGTGAAGGCGATATGGGATGGCCATGTGATTACAGCTGACTGGACCCTTGAGACCGGTTATACAATCGGGATCCAGCATAGTAATGATATGGTGTCCTTCTACAAGCATAATGCTACATTGTTAAAAAGAAATGGGGCTTTTGTCAGGGCTGGCGAGGCAGTAGCCATAATAGGAAATACAGGGAAATTATCTTCAGGTCCCCATCTTCATTTTGAGCTCTGGATCCAGGGAAGGCCTGTGGATCCGACAGATTATATTGATTTTTAAATCTACGATTGGAATTTTTTATTTTAGTTAGCTGATATCCAATTATTTGCAAGTGAATTATAGAGTTTAAGGCTGCCACCCCTATCTTTGATCTTATCTTGAGCATTTATAATTCATAATGAGCGAACAACCTTCATTAATCCCTTTGTACAACGAAAAGGGCGAGAAGATGAGTCCTTTACTTCCGGAAGAAGTAAAAAATTATCTCATCGATATCGATGGGACGATCTGTGATGATATTCCGAATGAAGAACCGGAACGAATGGTCAATGTGCCCTATTATGAAGATGCCCTTGAGGTTATAAACAAGTGGTTTGATGAAGGACACATCATTACTTTTTTCACTTCACGCACTGAAGCACATCGGAAGATTACAGAGGATTGGTTAGCCAAATGCGGTTTTAAATACCATGGCCTTCTCTTCGGAAAACCTCGTGGCGGAAACTATCACTGGATCGACAATCACATCGTACGGGCTACACGGTTCAAAGGGAAGTTTACCAATTTTGTTTTGCGGAAAAAAGATATTGAAGTGTTCGAGCCCTGAGCTGATTTTCGATTTTCGATTTTCGATTTTCGATTTTCGATTTTCGATTTTCGATTTT
>JBDUAU010000507.1:0-9468 GCA_040004485.1 Saprospiraceae bacterium | reverse complement strand
CATTTTGATGATACGATCCGATATATGGATTTGAAGTTAAAACTTCAAATAGCGGATTTTAATAATTGAACGCTATTTTAAGGTTGTCCTTAAAATCAATATATTAATTCTTCCTCCTCTATCGTAATCATTGTTGAGCAGGCTGTGCCTGCATAGCGTTATCAAAACCAGATTTATGTTGGCAGGTACAACCTGCTTTAGATGATCTCATTTTGATGATACGATCCGATATATGGATTTGAAGTTAAAACTTCAAATAGCGGTTTGGTATATGGACTTGATGGTCAAACTTCAAATAGCGCGTATTATTAATTGAACACTATTTAAGTTTGAACTTCAAATCCATATATTGATTCATAGTCCCTTATCGAATTCATTGATGAGCAGGCTGTGCCTGCATTGTAAATCACAAAATACCTGACACATATCCGATCTGAGATCCAAAATCAAGAATCTTTACGTCTAAAACATAGTCATCTCTTCCTGCATAATTTCTTGCACTGCTGTATTTGTAATCACATGGGTTATCAACAATTCCACTAACGACCGGATTGAAATGTATATAATTAATTTTCTGCATGGTGAATGCAGGCTGTATACACACTTTCGGCATACTGTCTTGTTGCCATACCTGAAATACTTGATTGTTGTCGTTGTATTTTCCGTAATATCTGAAAATAATATCTAGCCAATCTCTTCTGCTTTCATGATTATCCTGGATCCAATTTAAAATTTGTTTGGATGTTGCTCTTTTAAAATCTCTGACAATTCCAGATAGTCCACTTGATTTTTCGTTTGCAGTTGCTATGAGGTGTAAATGACTTTCCATGATAACATATGCATACAGGATAAGCCCCTTGTGTTCCTGGCAATATTTAAAACTGTCTATTACGATTTGCTTGCATTCCCTGCGGGTAAATAAATCAACCCATCCTACAATGGTAAATGTCATAAAATAAGTGGCATACTGGTCCACAATCCTGTAACCTCCCGAATTCATAAGAAATTCACTTTTAAATTGCTTTCAGAATAACCGATCAGTCTCTGGTGAAACTATTTAATAAATATCGGTGGATTCTGTTGACAATTACAAGGCTCCCATAAAAAACAGGGAATGATTTTTACAGGGCAGGTACAACCTGCCTTTAGATGATCTCATTTTGATGAAAAGATCCTATATATGGATTTGAAGTTCAAACTTCAAATAGCGGATTTTAATAATTGAACGCTATTTTAAGTTTGAACTTAAAATCAATATATTAATTCTTCCTCCTCTATCGTAATCATTGTTGAGCAGGCTGTGCCTGCATGGCAAAACCAGATTTACTTAGGCAGGTGCAACCTGCCTTTTTGAAGTTCAAACTTCAAATAGAGGTAGGAGTTTGGGCAAAAAAAATCCCATATCGTTTTGCGATATGGGATGGCCCAAAAGAAGGAAGGGCTTAAAGCTTTGATAGCGTCAAGGGTTAATTGAGTCGCTTTTTCTTATTTAAAAGATTCACGGCTCCAAGCACACTGATAACCTCCTTCCTAATAAAAGGGGGGTGAGATTATTTTGACTATCGCTGTCCTACTACTATTTGTTTGAAATCAAGCGGTTCTTGTCCGTTTAATATTCTCAATAGATAAAGACCTGGTATAATAGTTGAATGACCGAAATCAATATATTCCTGATTTGTATTGTCTGATACTTTTTGTGTGTAGACTAATTTGCCTTGTACGTCATAGAACTCAAGTGATGTAGGCTGATCGATCAGATTAGCGTCCCATTCGATTTGAATGCCATCTGAAGCAGGGTTCGGATATACTACGAAATCACGACCCGGAGCTATTCCATTTCCGAAGATAACTGACTCAGCAGGGGACGTTTTAACTTGTCCATCCAGATCAACCATTTGCAGGCGATAATATACAGTCAGTCTGCTATCGCGACCATTGTAAACATTGTAGTCAAAGAATTCATAATTCTCAATAAGCTGGCTATTACCTGCAGCCTTTACTGAGCCGAGATTAGTCCATGATTTCTTATCCGTAGAACTTTGAACTAAGAAGTGGCTGCTATTGATTTCACTTGCAGTAGCCCACGTTAAATGAACACTACGATCTTGAAATTTTTCAGCTTTAAATGATACCAATGTTACAGGTAACGGGGTAACTGCTTCAACATAATTATAAGATCCGAGGATTCCTAAAGTCCCACCATAAAACATATTTGTGTAATTTGTATAATCAGTCGAGTTGACTTCATAATAAAAATAGGACAATAATGTTTGACCGCCATTAGGATCATTTTGTAACCTTGGAAAATTTCCTGTAAAATTAGGCGAATTAGGAAAATCAAGTTTCATAACAGGAAATTCAGCACCAGCAGTCCATGAAAAAGGACTTAAACCGGCACTTAATATATAGGTATAGACATACCTTCCATTTTCAAGAGTAGGTGATCCGGCGACTGCAATTGGATTAAGTCCTGCAATTTGTGATGTAACAACAGGCACAGGTGGTGCATTGAAAGCTCCTTTATTAATAGAAACAGCAATATCAATAGTAACACCATTTGAAGGATTGCTTGCTGTGACCGTTATTGATGGTTTGGAGTATACTGCGATAATATATCCAGGTTCGGACCTGACTGTACCTTGAACACTTTCAATCTGGCCAAAAGCCACTTGAGAAAGCGCAGTAATGATGAGTATAAATAAAAGTTTTCTCATGATTATTTTTTATTGAAGATGTTGAAGTGTTGTATTACCGATATTTCCTAACAAATTAGCTACAATTATTGCATTATCATTTTGAGGTCCTCCATAGCTTACTTTGCCATTTAGATTTAGATCAGATTGATTATATACAATTACGGATGGTGGGTTACCCACAACTGATCCAATATTTCCACCTAATGCTGCTACAAGTGCTGCATTATCATTACCAGGACCACCATAATTGACTCGAGATATAGCATTTCCTCCAGCACCACCAGTAACTGAAGCATTACCGCCCCACAGAGCATACGAAGATCCTATTAAACGCATGTTAGGATTGGTTGGAATCGGCGGAATTGACGTATTTGTGTAGGCCATCGCTTGTCCAGCAACAGTTGAAAAATCAATGGAGGTCGGATTTACTAAATCAATGGCAACATTTGTCCTGATCCCTAAGTGATTTCGGTGACGGATTGAAACGATTGCATTAGGTATAGCATTTTTTAATGTCAATGCGCTTCCATCAGGGTTTACTATCGTTCCATCATTAAGTACAAAAGCACTTGTTTGAGAAATTATATTTATAGACGGATCCCTGGATTCCACTAGAATCCAGTCAGTTGCTGTAGCAGGTATTGAAGGGGCATTAATAGCCGGTGCATTCCAAGGTGCTGCAGAATAAGGACTAGCTATAGGAAGTACACTATTGAGTGTAGTTGACATAGGGGGTATACCTGTACCAGGTAATGCACCAGATAAGAAAACTTTAAGTATTGCTTTTCCAAAGAAATTGGTGCCGGTAAAATCTGCATTTGCAGTTGTAGTTGATCCTATAACTGTACTACCTGCATTAGTAGCGCCGGCATATGACCAATTACTGCCATCATAAACGGCTCCTTTAACTAAGGTTGATGTACCTGTAACATCACCGGCAACATAGGTCCCGGTCATTGTATTTGTATAGCCCGTTAAACCGGTTTGGTCCACGTCCCAATAACGGGAGATGAAATCCGTTGCAGCAGCAGGTTTATTCGGATGAACTACAGCATTTACTCTAGTTCTTAATGAACCGGCAGTAGATGATGTGAATGTGCTACTCAATGGAGTGTAATTTGTCAAATCACCCACAGGAAATAAAAATGTAGTACCTCCAGTGACTGCCTTTTGCAGGCCACCAGTTCCTGTAGTAGCTACATATTCATCTGCATCTACACCTGTCACTGTAGCAGCGGATGTCAATTTGACATCAAAGTTGCCAGTTACAAGTCTTCCGCTGGTAAGAGAATTAAAATCCAGATTGTGGGTGACATTCATATTGTCAGCAAGATTCACTGTAAATCCTGCATCCTTCTGAACAACTACATCATAAAAATTAGCTGTATTGCTGGTCACTGTAGAATTTACTCCACCGCTGAATTTCAGCGTATTCGGATTCGGAGAGTTCCAACCCGCAGGGTTTCCATTTGTGAAATCCCCTTTTAGCTCAATCGTTCCGCTATTGGCAATGACTCCTGTAGCGGTATTGAGCAATGTACCTTCCACGTAAAGGACAGCTCCTGCCTGAACCGTAATAGTTGATTCATTGTGGATAAGTTCCTGAGCCCATGATGATATGGACACCATGCTCAAAAGTGATAGGATAAGTAGTTTCATTTTCATCCGCTTAATACTTTCAAAAAATTAAAAAATGGGTTTAGTCGGGGGCATTATTTTTATAATGCTCTCAAAAATAGGCATCTCGCCCTTTACTTGGTAGTTTTTTATCTTAAATGTTCTCCTTATTTAGTTTTTGGTGTGTTTCATTGAGTAAAGTGACAAAAATCTACTTTCCAGAATCATTTTTTAACTGATTTTGGAAGTCGGTCCAAGCTATTCATTCAAACACGCCTGGCTTAATTTCTGGGTGGGAACAGGGAAAACCTCACAAAAAACTTGCATTACTTTTTGAGGGGTGCTATTTAGAAAGAGTGAATATAACTCTATTAAAATCAACAAACAAGAGAAATTTTAATAAATCTGAGTTGATATTTTTATTGCATCTATTAACTCTTCTTAATCAACATCATTATACCTAAGAAAGTTGACCCACAAGGTTTCGAACCTTGACTAACAGAACCAAAATCTGCCGTGCTACCGTTACACAATGGGTCAATACGGGCGGCAAAGATAACCGATTCGCTAAAAAATTAAAATTTTTTAGTTGCTCTCTTGGCGGAGAGCAGAGAGCGAAGAGCAGTATGCACCATCTTTGACCCACCCTAAGAAGTCAAAATTCTAAGGCTTAGATAGCATTGAGCTATTTGATTCACAAAATAAAGGATTTGAAAGTCCCCTTTTTCAGGGGGTTGGGGGTAAAGAATACGCTTTTATTTCACCACCAAAATCTTCGTCACCAATGCATCCGGCTTGTTAAAACCATCGCTTGCAGCTGTTGAGAATACCAGGTAAACACCGGTAGTAGCCTGCTGTCCATTGAGATCCTTCCCATCCCATATGGCCTGACCACCAAGAGCTTTTGTCTCATATAAGACCTGACCACGTATGTCTGTAATCTTTACAACGGCATCCCTGGCAAGACCCCTGATGGCGATCAAACCATCGTAATCCGGTCTTACAGGATTGGGCCAGGCATAAACATTATCACTATGGATAGCTTCTCCGGCAATAGCGTCTGTACGAACACTCATGATTCCGCCAACTGTAGCGATATAAACAACCCCATTATTCTGGTCTATTGCGATATCAATAATCCGGTTGTTCAGCAACGGACTATTGCTTGTTGTATATGAAGCTACCTGTTCATTTCCTGCAGGTGATTGGACAAAAATACCACTTCCTGTTCCAAACCATTTCCGGTTAGCTCCATCCACAGCAATAGTATAAACTGTCTCCTCTCCCAAAAGATAATTGAGTACACCGTCCTGTTCTACCTTTATACGACTGCCCTGATGACCATCAAAAATATCAGCGCCTCCATCAAATACCACCGGCCCTTCGGATGTCCCTACCCAAATGTCACCATCAAGATCAACCGCGAGGCAGTTTACACTATTGGATGGTATTGCCGTATTTGAAGAGCCCAGCTGAATGCATCTGTCATCCGACTCATCATCGATAGTCCCACCATCATCATACACGACTATACCTGCAGACTTACTATATAGCATGATCCACTTATAACCCCGTTTGTCTATCACCACCTGGGAGACGTTTGTGATCGTCGTGCAGGGGAAATCAAATGACTTCCATGTCCCATCGGTTTTTAATACGCTCAATGGTCTGGGCGCAAGATAATTTGTAACCCATAGGTTGTTTTGCTCATCAAAAGCAAGGCCACTGACCCGCTCTCTTGCTGTATCTCCTACAGTTCCCTGAAGAGAGCTATTTTTATCATTATATACTTTGAAATTCTGGAAATCGTATTCAAGCAAACCTCCCCAATATGAACCAACATAAAATTTATGTTCGGTCGGATGATGAAGTATCCTGAAAAAATTCTCCAGTCCGGTAGCCGCCAACTCAGGATTGTTGAATTGATTGTATGTCGTCCATGAAACCCTGTCATAAGAGAAAAAACCATCTTTATTTCCCTGGTAATTATAACTCTCAGAAACACCACCAGTAGCAACGTATAAGATTCCATCATGGACATCCATTTCACTGACATTGCCTGAATACGGAGTATCAAATTGAAGCAGATCGCAGGGTACAAAATGATTCTGCGCTACACGAATATCAGGATACTGATCCGCATACCATATACGGCCCCTCTCATCTTCTATGGCATACGTTGGCCTGGCTGAACAAAAAATGCCGCTTTCATGCCAATATGAATCATCCCTGAAGAAAAGAGTCTTCCCGATACATCCACTGATACATTGCATACCTACCATCAGGTTCTGTCCTTCCGGAGATATATAAGTCAATGAAAAACCATCCAGATGATACCATATAGAATCAATGTGATCCATTCTGTACAAATCATCTTTCGCCCCGAAATAAAGCTGATCATGAAAAACTGCAACAGCTTGTGAAATATATGTGGCCGGGACACCGGGCACAATTATTTTTTCCCACTGATTAAAATTTTCAATGATATTGCCTGAGGATGGGTCATACCTGAATAGTCCATTATCAGTAGCCAGATAATATTTGTTTTGAAAAATAGTAAATCCATTGACAGCGCTACCTGTAAATACAGTAGAACGAAACTGATGTGTAACGAGGTCGAGAACTACTAATCCAAAAGGCGTACACAAATAAGCAAGAGGAGTGTCGTCCGTATAAATATTCTTAATGGCCTTGTCACCCTGTATAGAAGAATTGCGGAGGATGTCATTGACATTGGTGATTCCGTTTGTATCCAACAGATCAATATTGCCATTGAAATATCCTATGATGAGTGTTTTTAAACCATTATAATATCGGATCCAACTTGGGGCAACATCACTGAGGCCATCTACTTTTGAAAAAAAATCAACTTTTGAAGAATCATTTTTAAGAATGGACAACAGCGCAAAATCGGTTCCATAATAAATGCGTGTAGGACTTTGTGTGACCATTGAGCCCACATTATAGGGAAGATGTTCGGACCACTGGCCAATGCGTAAATCGCTCTGGCCGCTTGCCGGCTGCAGCATTGACATCAGACAAAAGGAAAACAGGAAATGTAATTTCATAGACCGGATCTAAGATAATGGGTGTTTCCAGGGTGCTGCCCGGAATTTCTATTTGTTCAGGATTCTTGTTATTAATGAAAGATGACCAATGATTATTGCCTGTATAACCTTGATCCGTCTAAAAATTGATAGACATTCTCCGGCACCATATACCGCACAGAGAGTCCTTCGGCTATCCGCTGCCGGATAAAGGTGGAAGAAATATCCAGCAAGGGTACGTCGTGGAATCTTACATCTTTTGCATGTTCGGGAGTGATGCCGGTAGGAGATCCCGGGCGAGTATAAATATGAATGGTATATCGCTCAAGTAAAACCTCATAATTTTTCCATTTGTGGATGCTTTCAAGATTATCACTTCCCATGATGAGTGAAAATGTATGATCGGGATACTTCTCATGCAGATAAGCCATCGTATCGATCGTGTATGATGGTTTGGGAAGAGAGAATTCAATATTTGAAACTCTCAACTTTGGATTATCATCAATGGCCAGTGTGACCATATGTAGCCTGTCATAATCATTGGCAAGAGTTGCCCGGTTTTTTAGCGGATTGTGTGGTGAGACGACAAACCAAACCTGATCAAGTTCGGGCTGTGTGGCCATATATTCTGCAATGATGAGGTGACCTGTATGAATCGGATTGAATGATCCAAAAAAAAGGCCAACACGCTTGGGTGATATCATGCACGAAATTAAGAAATAAGGCTAAGGTTAAAAAAGCATAGAGCAGAGGGCATAGAGCAGTGGGGTCGAGAACGAAAGACTTCATTTACTTCAGAGAAATTCGACTTAAAATAGAAAAATTGATTGTATTCGATCCCTTTGCTATATGCCCTATACTATATGCAAAAGCCGCGCATCTCCATATCAAACAGAATAGATATTCGTGCACGACCCCACTGCTCTCTGCTCTCTGCTCTATGCTAAAAAGCGCGAGAATCTTTGTGTCCCCTGAAATAGACTTTCGTGTACGACCCCACTGCTCTTCGCTCTCTGCTCTATGCTCATCATTCGCCGAGGGAATCTTTTAGGCCGTAAAGAGCTTTTTCAGCAAGCTCCGGCCAGTCGTGATGGTAATAAAAAGGCACTTCTACCCATTTCTGCAGGTAGACGGGCCGGCCATATGGTTTGTAATACTGCCAACCTAAAACTCCTGATTCAGGTAATTCGTGCCCGTCCAGCTTTAGTACAATCCTGTCTTCGTGGATCATGGCGAAGGCTCTTCCCTTGTATTCGATAGAAGGTGAAGATAACAGGGTGGACTTCCTGAGATGAGGATGAAGGCTTTCCATTCGGGCGCAAAGGTTCATGAAAAAAGCTAATGCTGTCATGGTCCGTTAAGAATGGTTAGCACAATATAAACACTTTATAAAAATATATAATGTGTTGTGAGGATATTTTGAGGAATTTTGGAAAATAAACATCTACCCTTTAAATCCGTTGGTTTTGTGGCTGCTGTCGCAAAAGGGGTATGAAGCTGAGCCACCACATCTGCAGATGGCGACACCATTGGGTTTCTCCACTACCGTTCCGTCCTGAAGTGTGACCATGCACGGACCCATGAAGCGAACCGGTCCATCAGGCATAATTTTCAATTTGGGCAATTCCATGTCATGGGAAATATCAATCTTAGAGGTATTCGCCGCCACCTTTAAAGAAAGTGCTCCGGAAGGACAAGCATTGACAGTGGCTTCTATGTTTGCTGTGTCACTCCTCTCCATCTGCACCCACGGCCGCTCTCTTGGCTTAAATACTTCAGGCAGGCTATGAAAACAAACGCCTGAATGGATGCAAAGACCAGGTTGCCATACAACTGTGATTTCGCCGTTTGTATATTCCTTTTTGATCATGATGATATTCTTTAGTTAAACTCATTTAATAACCAGCGCAACAGGGCAATGATCACTGCCCATTTCAGAAGGCATAATAAAACTATCGACCACAGATGGTAAAAATGAATCTGATACGATGAAATAATCAATGCGCCACCCGATGTTTTTTTCTCTGGCTCCGAATCGTGCACTCCACCAGCTGTAGCCTACCTCCTCGGGACGCAGATGACGATATGTGTCTACAAATCCCGAACCC
>JBDUAU010000703.1:0-9484 GCA_040004485.1 Saprospiraceae bacterium | reverse complement strand
AAGATCTATTAGGTAAAAACAGAAGTCATTAAGATTAATTTTAGAAATTTCTTAGTGCTTCCATGAGTGTTGATAACCTCCTCAGTGGCGCAGAAGAAATAATTTGTGCAAGCATGAAATATTTTTTCAAAAAAATAGTTAAATCGGAGTGATTCGAAATCTCTTCATCTTCTTCAATCTGTTATCCATATCGGTTTGTTATGGGAAAGGAGGAAATGAGGAACCGGTGGGAACAAATATATTTTGTGCTCTTTCGTTTCCGGAGGCGGCGAGGCCTAATCTCAATACGATCTACATTCCATTTTCTCTCGTTGGACATTTGATTGTAGTCCAGGCAAATGCAGATACTTTAAGTGGAAATTTTATTCTGGATACAGGTTCTGAAAGGCTGGTATTGAATCAGCAATATTTTAAACCTGACTTCGGGAATCGGACCGTCGTTGCTACCGGCAATACAGGGATGGTGAGTTCTGTGACAGAAATGAAAGTGGATACGCTCCTTCTTGATCGATTGTTTATTCTGAATTTGCGGGCTCATGTTGTGGATCTGAGTCATATTGAAGAAAAGAAAAACGCCCGAATCATAGGAATTTTGGGATATGATGTGTTTGAAGATTTTGAGTTGTTTATTGATTTCCAGAACAGCCGGATAGTACTCAGCAGGCTTGACAGAAATGGTGTACGGCTGGATAGTATTCGTAACTGGGAGATCCCACATGACAGCCTGAAGTTCGAGTTGAAAAGGCATGTCATTGTTGTAGACGGTTATGTCAATACGATAAGATTGCATTTGATGCTTGATTCGGGAGCAGAATTGAATCTTATCGACAGAAAAACGAACCGAAAAGCCCTGGATCGGTTTACAATTATAAAGCGTGTCAACCTGATCGGGATTGGAAAGAGACAAGTGGAGGTCATAGCCGGGACCCTCAATGACATGAAGGTAGGTAATGAACATTGCGCAAGTATGAATACCTTGCTGACGAGTCTGGATGATATCAATGAAAGTTTTGGTGTATCACTCAATGGTGTGCTTGGCTACGAATTTCTGAGCAAGCGCCGCGTGATGATAAATTATAAAAAAAGAAAGCTTTACTTTTTTGATCCTTTGCGATCGTGATCATATGACTATAAAAATAAAATATTATATAAAATTGCTTATCGGAATCGTCATGTTCTGGCATTTACCCTGCATTGTTCATAGCCAACAATCTGGTAACCCTTATTACTTTGATGGAACGGATGTTGTTTTTGTATTTGATGTGCGTGAATATGCAAAAGCATTGCAAACGAAGGATAAGGATAAAGTGGATTTTGCTGACCTCCATATTCATGATGTTGCTATCAGTGGAAAATTTAATGATTGGAGTAAGAAGGGGTGGCATATGGAAAAGAAGGGAGAATTCCTCTTTGAATTAAGAAAACGGATCCTGGATTTTAACGATGCATTTCCTCTTGAATTCAGATATATCATCAATGGAAAATACATTGCGGAGCAGAACGTAATTAATGGGAATGAAAAGAACTACTCAGATGATTTTTTAAGAGATGTATATAAACTGGATTTATCCGTTTTGAAATGTACAGACCAGGGAAATATCCGCTTCTTTCTCAAAGGATTCCCGCAAGCCAAAGAAGTCGTCCTGGCTGGTACCTTTAACGGATGGGATGAACATACCACGCTTATGCAAAAGACGGCAGATGGCTGGGAGCTCAAAGCAGATCTTCCTCCGGGCCGGTATGAATACAAATTTATAGTGGATGGGGAGTGGATGCATGATCCGGCAAGCAAAGAAAATGTGCGGAATGAACATAATACCCTTAATTCCGTGCTCAATATCTCAGCACCTGTTACGTTTACGCTTTCGGGTTTCCCAAATGCGAACAAAGTAATTCTGACGGGGTCTTTTGTGGATTGGAATGAAAATAAAATAAAGATGACATCTATTAATGGTGTCTGGACATCAACTCTTCAGCTCAAAGCTGGCAAGCATCAATATAAATATATTGTAGATGGCAAGTGGTATACAGATCCTGCAAATCCACTCATGGAAGATGACGGGAAGGGAAATCTGAATTCAATATTGTTTGTGCATTAAGATTGGATTAAAAAAGGCTGACCGTTCCATGTAAGAACGATCAGCCCGGGCAAATTTGATCCGAGGGGAGATAATATCACCAGGGATCCATAATGGGTGTTATGAAACAAGGGGATTTATGACTTGTCAGGTCATCTTATGACCGAAACCTCTTTGGTTCGAAATCATAAGGGCAATCAAATCAATCGTTTTGGTGTTCCGATCACATGCCTTACTCCGCTATCACAATCCTGCATCCACAATCTCGCATCCACAATCTTATAAATGTGTGCTCCTAATATTTTTTCGTAGGCGTTTCGAGCTAAATATATAGGCATTTCAGGTGATTGACTTCACCAAAAGTGGTGAGATCGCAAAATAAATTTAAATTATTTTATCTCACTCTGGATTCTACCTGATCCATCTTTCTTCAATGGCTTTTTTGACAGCCTTAGCCCTGGAATGGACTCCTAATGCAGTGTAAATGGCTTTAATGTGGGTGTTGATGGTATTTTCCTTCAGTTCAAGTTCCCTGGCTATTTCGGGCGTAGATTTTCCTTCTACTATTTTCTTCAGGACGGCTATTTGCATTTTGGTAAGATGAGGGCGTTTACTTTCAATTGCAGATTCCTTTTGGAATATAGCCTGAAACCTTTCCCTGATATCGAGGATCCTGTCAGCAATCGTATGATCTGCAAATAAAGAAAGTATTTGCTTTGCGACTTTCGGCGTGAGGTAAGCTCCTCCATCAAAGAGGACTCGTAAAGATCTTCTCATGGCTTCATGTGGAACCTGATGCGACGAAAAATCTGATTTCAGCATATACCCATCTGCACCAAGACAAATGGCTTTGAATACTTTATCATCCACATCAAACGTGGTGAGCATCATGACCTTCATTTCGGGATTGGCTTTCTTGATTTTGTAGAGCGCATTGAGGCCATCCTCTTCTTCATCCATCTGGATGTCCATGATCACAACATTGGGCTTATAACTCACAAGGTGCTGAAGCACGTCTGAAGGTTCTCCATAAGAAGCTAAAAGAAGGAAGTCCTCCCGGATAGCATAAAAAATATTTTCCAGCTGCGTTCTTAAGGTTGGTTCATCTTCATATGCAATCACTGTTTTTCCCATAAAACAAAGTTGATGTCTGCAGATAAAGGTAGTTATCTGGCTTCAATGTGATTCTTTCGAAGATATTTTTAATCCTTACTTAATCGGGATTGAGACCAGGATCGTCGTGCCTTCTCCTGCCAGTGAATTAATGCTGATACTGCCTTTCACTCTTGCTACCCTTTTTTGCATATTACCGAGGCCATATCCGGAAGCCTTTACTTTGTCATTTGTGACATTTTCAATATTGAAGCCGACTCCATCATCGCGGATGACCATGTTCAATTCCCTTTCTTTTTTGGTCAGTTGTATCCAGACATTTTTAGCTTTTGCGTATTTCGAAATATTATTGAGTGCTTCATTGACAATAGAAGTTAACTGGTAGCGGACTTCTCCGGGGACGATCATCGGACTGAGATGCGGATCCAAATCAAGATGGAACTCAACAGCTTCATCGAGAATGAATGATTTATCATGCCTGATTTTTTCTACAAGACTGTTCATGCTGTCATTATCGGGATCGATAGCCCATACGAGGCGGCGCATATTACCTACGATGCTATTAGCTACTTTTGATATTTGTTGAACTTTGGGATTTCCGGTCTGATCCTGACGTAATAATTCCTGTGCTGAAAGAGCAATAGCACTCAGTCTTGAGCCTACATCATCATGCAGATTCTCATATAACCTTAGACGTACATTTTGCAGTTCAATTTTTTTACTAATTCTCAAATATATGATGTAGGCTATCGGTCCCAGGGTAAGTAATATCATTGACAGGATAAACCACCAGGTCTTATAAAACGGTGGATTGATGAATATTTCTAATTTTCGGATGTCATCGCTGTATTTCCCATCCGAATTAGCGGCCTGTAAACAAAAAGTAAAGTGCTTTGAAGGTAAATTCGGATATCGTATCCGGCTTCCTGATGGAACTTCAATGGTGTCCTTATCAAAACCTTCTAACCAATACCGAACTTTATTTCTTTTCGGGGCGCTAAATTCAAGTGAATTGACAAGAAAGGTGAGCGTCCTGTCCCGGTACGAAAAAGTCAGTTTTTTAATTTCAGAAATATTTGTGCTCGCTGTTTTTTCACATACAAGCGTATTGACGGGAGGCTGATCATTGATGAGCAATCCTGTAATTTGAGGAATTGCTTTAATCTGAATATCCTGCAATTTATCAGGGTTGAATTTCGTTATTCCATTAGGTGATCCAAACCACATTTCACCATCTTCAAATTGAACTGCAGAATTATTATTAAAATTGGTAGACGGTAATCCATCCTCAAAATTATAAACTGTACTATTTCCATTTTCAGGGTTGAAAACTATTATCCCAATTTTACTAGTGATCCATAATTTTCCGGTCTTGTCTATCAGGATACTATTTAGACCCACCGAAGGGATACCTTTGGACTCATTATAGAATTTTCGCAGTTTTAAATTTTCGGCATCAATATCATAGAGACCATCTGAACTTGCAATCCATATGGTCCGGCCATCACCAGATTCGGCCATCATACTATATATACCCGTTATTGGAATTTCAGCAATTTTATTAAATGTGTTTGGATCCAGGACAATATAATTATCTAATCCGTCATTCATCCAGATTCTTGCCCTTCGGTCCTGCATCAAAGATTGATAAGGCCTATTTAAGCTATCTGGTCTTATTTGATTTAAAGAATCAATGCTACCTTTCAGCTCAAATAATCCTTTATCATTACTTGCAAATATCAACCTTCCATCCTTTAATTCAATCCCTTCAATAAATACCTTTGGAAAACTGGACAAATGCTTTGCAGATTGAAGAGATGGCCAAATAAAAGAAAGTCCAAAAAAGGTGTTCAACCAGAGACGATTTTTATTATCCTCAAAAAAATGATTAATTGTATTAAGGCGATTAGTTGTGTTGAGGTCTTTTATTTCTATTTTCCTAATAATGCGACATCCTTTATCTAATTCGAATAATCCACTTCCCGTGTTGCAAAGGATAAGACCGGCATGATTCACCAGGATATTTTTTGCATTGAAATTTGAATTTACCGGATCCTTTTTTGTAAGTGGGTGGAAATTCGAAAATTTCTTTTTACCTACATATGCATAACTTAAACCAAAATCTGATGAACTAAACCAAAATCCTTTGTCTATGTCTTTGGAAATATAATTAATTGTATTAGTTAACAGGCTAAGTGAATTATTATTTTCTGAAATGTATTCGAATCCAAATGAAAATGCATTTTTATTAAATTCAAATACACCTTTTTTTTCAATTGACACCAGTATGACAGAATCATTAAACATCTCAATAGCCAAAACATCCTTAACAGGTAGTGACCTCACGGATTTATTTAAAAAATTATATTTAACCAGTAAATTTTCTGCGATAATCCAAATGACACTATCTCCATCTGGTACTATTTTTTTTGGTCTGGCAAGGTCATCCCTTTTTAATGTTGATATGAATGTTTGATCAGAAACATTTTCATGCTCATCAAATATTATTTCTAAAATGCCAGAGGCAGGCTGTGCATAACCATAAATCCGCTTAACCTGTCCATTCCTGCCCTTTATTACATTGGCCCGTTGACAGTAGCTTTTCAATTTTGCCACAAAACTAAATTTGTGCGAATACACATTGAATGTGCGCAATATACTATCGTCTGTCACAAGCCATAATTCATTTCTGGGGTCTAAATAGAAAACATGATAGTCTACAAGTCTGGATGCAATGCTATCAGGCACTGTATAATGATGAAAACAATCATGTTGTCTGTCATACCCATTGATAGCATTATAGGTTGTAAACCACAAATGAGATGATGTGTCTTCAAAAAAATTACTTTGAATCAGGCCGCCCTGGATGGCTAAAGAATCATCGGGATTGGGGAAATATCGTTTTACAACAGTGCCATCAAACCTGTTTAATCCACTTATTGAACTTATCCAGATAAACCCTTCAGAATCCTTAGAGACATATTGATTCGTCAGGTCACTAAGCCCATCTTCCAACTTAAGGTAATGAAATAAAAGGCTTCCTTGCTGACCATATAGCTTACTGCTAAACGTAATCAGAATAAGAAACAGGTGAAAAAGGAAGTTCTTAATTGAATTGATATTTATCATTTTGATAAGTGGATCATCAAAATAAGAATTAAAATTGCAATTCAATTAAGTACCCCTCAAAATTTGTCTTTAAAGCTTCGAAGATTCATTGAGTTAATGACAAAACGGAGGGCAAGGTGCCAGACAAAGATCATTTGGACCGACCATAGGCTGACCCGTTATTGGATCTAATTGTATTAATGAAGTTACTGACTTCGTACCACCCGTTTCGCCGGGAGCTATAACGTTAGTAGGTCTGTATGATAATTTTTGTTCTTCCGGTGATAAGTAATAATTGGCTTCGGTCAACGGATCCGGATTGTCCGATCCATTACCTCCAAATGTAATCTGGGACACTCTAAACGAATATGACATAATATAAGAGATTGAAAAGGTTAAAAAATTTATTTCGACATCAAAAATGTTAGTTGCTTTCTTTATTGAATCAGAAAATTCTTAATGTTCGTTTTAATTCGACAAAAAAAACTAAAATATTCCTGATTAGATCTGTAAGATTATATTCTAAGATAACATTCATTTCACATTAATTCAACATTTTTATTGATTTTACAAACCCTTATAAGCTCAGCGTTATTTCTCCTTTCATAAATAATACAGCCTGACCGCTGATCAGGACCCGATCTCCTGATAATTCACATTTAAGATCACCGCCTCGTGGAGAAACTTGTTTGGCGATGAGCTTCTTTTTGCCTAACCTGGCAGCCCAATAAGGAGTAAGTGTAGTATGTGCTGATCCAGTCACCGGATCTTCAGGGATTCCATAAGCTGGTGCAAAAAAACGGGAGACAAAATCTACGCCCGATCCTTCTGAAGTAAAAATCACGCCTCTGTAGCCAAGAGCGGCAATGGCCAAAATATCAAAGTGGCTTTCTTTAACTGTCTTTTGATCAGAGAGGACAAACATATAATCAGATCTTCCCTGGTATGCCTCCAGGATATTGGCTGTCGTACATCGTTTCATTGCTCCTGTCACTTCAAGAGGGCTAAGCTTGTCAGCAGGGAAATCAAGCGTAAGCCAGGTTCCATCCCGCCGCACAGACAACCATCCACTCCTTGATTGAAATCTGATAGTATCCTCTGCATACCCAAGTTCATTGAACATCAAATAAGCGGCGGCAAGTGTTGCATGTCCGCATAAGTCCACTTCTACAGCCGGTGTAAACCAACGAATGCGAAAGTCATTTCCTTCGGGTACTACATATGCTGTCTCCGCAAGATTGTTTTCCAGGGCGATGGATTGCATAAGAGCATCATCTGGCCATGCATCCAATGGAATGACAGCTGCCGGGTTGCCACCGAAGAGTTTGTCTGTAAATGCATCGATCTGATAAATGGTCATTTCGAAAAATAATGATTTTTATTTTATTTTCATTTGTTGATAATCAGGATCCATGTCCGGCGTCCGTAGTCCAGCCACTTCATCAGCCATGAGTATAAAAACATTCCAGCACAATCCCCTTGTAGATGTCCACCAGCTATCTGTCGTCGTCCATTTTGTCGGAATAAATTCTTTACTGAACGGCCATTTCGGATTGAGATAAATTTCTGCCCACACCCTATTCTCCATCAACTTCGTAGCCTTCGGCCAAGCATGTTTTAATCCAACGACATAGGCACAGTACTCCGCCCTGAACCAACTTCCACCATTGTAGTAATACCCATCACTTTTGCCATTACTATAATTTTCTTCGCCAAATTTCTCGAAGGGCTGATAATCGCTACTGAGATATGAATAGCCTGGTGCATCGCTTATCAATCTTACACATATAGGTGCAGTCGTTCCATATTCGGGGTGTGGCGAATTCGATACTTTATTGAGATGAGGTATTTGTTCAAGATGATTTATGACCATTTCATCTGTTAGCATTGGCCTGTTGAATAACCAAATTGAGAAAAACTCAGGTTCGAGATCAGTCAGAGTAATGATATCAGGAAAATTTTTATCAAATAATAAATGCTTTCTTTTTGCATCATAAAACTTTCGATATTCATTTTCTGCCTTAAGAATATAGTCATCGGAAATATCAAAACCCAATTCTTTTATCGTTCTGAGTGCGATGGCCAGCATACCCTGATTGACGGCAAGGCGATCTGTCTTCGGATTGAAATCAACAATATCCACCTGGCTCAACGAGAAGTGGGCTTTACATATTCCGTCTTTGTCAGCATCAAATTCATTCAATACATAATCAACTGCTTTTTTAATTTTTTCCTGTGGAAGTGTAACACCAAAACGACGCTTGTTCATCATAGCCCAGATCAGCCATTCGATAGTGGCTTCATTATCTTTTGCTTCAACCGATCCCATCAGGGGAGTGATGATCGTACCGATACCGCCTTTGGGTGTTTGTGTTTTGCCCCATTGTTCCCACAAGGAAAGGTTCAACTCTTTATTGTAAGAGGCAACCGTTGCAAAAAAACAATCCCTGTTGTACATGTCCGGTCCATAATTCATGTTCGGCACATTGAATGGCGTAAAATCTCTTACATCAGTGATCCATGTAAGCATATTGAAATTGGCGTACAACATTTTTTCGATCTGCGATCCCTTAAAGCCTTTTCCTTCGGCCAATCTGGTCTGGGCTGAGATCATAAATTGTTGATGTGATATCCAGGGCTCAACAAAAACATAGGTTGTCTTTTCTACTTTTTCGCCAAGTGGTAGTATGTTGTATGGTTCTTGTTGTCGTTGGTGTTCTATAAAATGCAGATCTTTTATCTGAAGGTGACATTCCTTTCCGGATTGTGTACCTATGAACATGGATACACTATCATGTTCAATATAAGGGACAAGGACGCTTCCTTCAAAAAGTGTCCATTCGTTTTCTGTTGCCGGAAAGTTGTCGATATATTTTACACCATCCTCCAGTTCAATAGTTTTTTGTCCATTTTTTATTCTGAATAGTTTTAATGCTACAGGTGTATTGCCTTTGCACAAAAAAGAAATGGTATAAATTTTTTGGTCTTTAAATGGGGCTATAAAATCAATGCCTGCTCTTCCACCAGGGTGACCTGATATTAAAATTAGTCCGTCTTTGAATTCAACTTCTGCATTTCCTTCTTTTTGATATGTTGCTGGCGGTTTTATTACTGTTGTAGTACCAGCGTCCAGGTTATACATTTCACCAAATGTTTGTTTGATGTAATCATCATCCTGTGCCCTG
>JBDUAU010000161.1:0-2831 GCA_040004485.1 Saprospiraceae bacterium | reverse complement strand
GCACACTTAGGTGTGCCACACCTAAGTGTGCCACACTGTCCTAACGGGTTGATTGTCAATAGCCCCGATACGTTATCTACATTCCTCTGTGGAAAACGTTTTAAACCAAAGCATAACTGTTGCTATCAATAGGACTTTCCTAAGTTCTGTGCATATTTCAAGGCATAAATTCGGAATTAAATAACTCTCAAAATTTAGCAGATTGAAATCCGATAATGGGATCTTAATTCTGCGGCGAAATGTCGATCTTTCACGATCTCATCAAAACCACAACCAACACAACATGACATTACAGGGATTAGACTGGGGAATCATTGGGGCTTACTTTATTATTTCGCTTCTCATAGGCTTGTTGGTAGCGAGAAAATCGGGAAGCAGTGTAGCTGAATTTTTTCTAAGTGGACGGAATATGCCCTGGTGGCTTTTAGGTATCTCAATGGTGGCCACAACTTTTTCTGCAGATACGCCAAATCTTGTCACTGATATCGTCAGGAATAATGGAGTTGGTGGCAACTGGGTATGGTGGGCATTTCTGCTCACCGGAATGATGACTGTGTTTGTCTATGCTAAACTCTGGAGAAGGACTGGTGTGCTAACTGATCTCGAATTTTATGAATTACGATATGGTGGGCGACCTGCTTCATTTTTGCGCGGATTCAGAGCTATTTATCTTGGCTTGTTTTTCAATGTCATGATCATGGCCACGGTTTGCCTGGCTGCCATTAAAATCGGGAATGTTCTTCTTGGGCTTGCACCATGGCAGTCGTTGCTGATATCTAGTGTCATTACAGTTGCGTACACGATGATTGGAGGATTTAAAGGAGTGTTGTTCACTGATTTATTTCAGTTTATTCTCGCCATGACGGGAATGGTAGCTGCGGCTATTTTCCTTGTTAACCGACCTATTATCGGAGGGCTTAGCAATTTACTGGCGCAACCAAAAGTACAAAGTGCGATGTCGGTCTTTCCGGATTGGAGTAATCCTTCCTCATGGGTTCCGATATTTCTTATTCCTCTTGCAGTGCAGTGGTGGAGCAGCTGGTATCCAGGTGCGGAACCTGGTGGTGGAGGATATATAGCACAACGTATGCTGGCTGCAAAGAATGAACGACATGCGATGGGAGCAACTTTACTTTTTAACGTTGCACATTATGCACTTCGTCCCTGGCCGTGGATCATCATTGCGCTTTGTTCGATGATAGTTTTCCCTACTACAGCAGATATAGCCTTGCAATTTCCAAATGTGGATCCGTCTATCATCAAAGATGATCTTGCTTTCCCGGCGATGATTTCATTTTTACCTACTGGATTGTTGGGGTTGGTAGTTGCTGCTCTCATTGCTGCATTCATGTCGACAATATCCACACATCTCAATTGGGGATCATCATATATCATCAATGATTTCTATGGTCGTTTTATTAATCCTGCAGCCAGCGAGAAAAAAATGATCAACATCGCCAGGTTTACTACGCTTGGACTAATGATTTTAGCTTCTCTGGTGGCGACACAATTGAAGAGTGCATTACAGTCATTTAATATTCTTCTTCAGATCGGAGCAGGAACAGGATTGATCTTTATCCTCAGATGGTTTTGGTACAGAATAAATGCATGGTCTGAAATCGGAGGAATGGCAATCAGTTTTCTTGTGGCCGTTTATTTTGAAGTTTTCTACAAAGGCGGAATGGTCGCCTATGAAAAATTAATAGCAGGAGTATTGATTACTACTATCGGGTGGGTAACCATAACATTGTTGACGAAACCTGAATCGGATGTTGTGTTGAAAAAATTCTATTTGCAGGTCAGGCCACATAATGTCGGATGGAGATCATGGTTGAGCAAAACAGGTTTGATTGAAAATAATAATGATGACAGATCAGGTGTAGGATTGGAAATAGGTGCGATGCTGATTGGTTGCCTGATGATCTATGGATATTTATTTGGAATAGGTTATTGGATTTATGGAGAAGGAATGCATGCCCTTATTTCATTTGGAGTTGGATTGATATCCAGTTTTCTTTTGTGGAGGATGTGGCCAAAGCTTTCGTTTTCATGAGTGATCGAGAGAACGTATCACTCGTGTCGTCTGAATTATCCAAATAGTAGAAGCAATAGCGACAAGCATAAAGGCGATACGGAGATCTGAAACTTTGGCTATGAAACCGATAAGTACAGGTCCTCCGAGAAACGATGCCATAGCGAATGTATTAAGTGTAGCTAACCCTACGCCAGGTGCCATGCCAGGTACTTTGGCAGCTGAGCCATATAGAATGGGAGAAGCAAGAGATATACCCATACCGATCAACATGAATCCTGGTAATGCAATCCATGGACTATGAGAGGGAATAACAATAGCAAGACCAAAAAATACTAATACGCCTCCAACTCTCAAAACTCTCATGGCCCCAAAGCGAGCTATCAATTCATCACCCATGAAACGACCTGCTGCCATGAAAAATGCATACACAGCAAACCCCCAACCTGCTATTGCCTCAGGAGCCAATGTGATTTCTTTCATAAAAACGGCCGACCAATCAGCGATTGTTCCTTCAGTCAAATAGGTACAAAGACAAATAAAAATGAGGATCCAAAGTGTCCTGGTCGGACGGAATGATCGCCAGTTCATTTTAGGATGTTCTACAGGTTGTTGATGTATTTCTTTTATGATATCCAGATCATGTCTTAGAAACCAAATGATCACACCAATAATGATGGCAGTAATAATTACGTATAAAGATTGTGGCGCTATCTCATCACCAAAATATTTAAACAATGACATCACACCAAAGCCCGAAAATAATGATCCACACATTGCTCCAATACTCCACATCCCA
>JBDUAU010000482.1:0-2833 GCA_040004485.1 Saprospiraceae bacterium | reverse complement strand
CATCCATGCTGGCAAAGTCGACGACACCTCCATTTTTTTCAATGACTCCGGCTGCCAGTTTTGCAAGTCGTGTATTCAATGATTCCTTTCGCAATGAAGCTGAAAATACAAGGAAACGCAATGGTTCTCCCTGCCGGCTTATTTGTTCACTCATATATCTTTTTATTTTTGAAATATATTAATTTAATTCTTTTCGTACTGCAGGGGCTACAATCGTTCCAAACAATTCAATCGAGCGCATGATCTTGTCATGAGGCATAGTACCCAGGCTCATTTGTGCAAGGAATCGTGTATTTCCAAACAATTGATGTTCATATAATATCTTGTCTATGACTTCCTGCGGACTTCCCACTAATAGTGCACCTTTTGGTGATCTTGAATACTCAAATTGCTGTCGTGTCAGTGGTGACCACCCTCTTTCTTTTCCGATGCGGCTCATGACCGCGGCATATGATGGAAAGAAATCATCACTAGCCAGTTTTGAATCATCAGCTACATAAACATGGGAGTTGATACCAACCTGAAGGTCATTTACATTCTGTCCTGCTTTGAGTGCCGAACTCTTATACAAATCAATAAAGGAGACAAATTGTTCAGGCATACCACCGATGATCGCCAGTGCAAGTGGAAGACCAAGTTTGGCTGCTCTTACAGCTGATGCAGGGGTTCCTCCGGCAGCGATCCAAATCGGAAGTGATGATTGATATGGTCTCGGATAAATACCTAGCTTTTCAAATGAGGGACGATGGTGACCCCTCCACGAAAGAATTTCATTTTTATTTATTTCAATGAGGAGATCTAGTTTCTCAGTGAATAGCATATCATAATCCCGCAGATCATAACCAAACAATGGAAATGATTCAATAAAAGAACCTCGGCCAACCATGATCTCTGCACGGCCATCAGAAAGCTGATCAAGCGTAGCAAAGGATTGATATACGCGTACCGGATCATCTGAGCTGAGCACTGTCACCGCGCTGGTGAGCTTAATCTTTTTTGTGATCATCGCCGCAGCCGCCAGTATAATCGCAGGTGCTGATGCAGCGTAATCAGGACGATGATGTTCGCCGATGCCAAATACATCAAGACCAATTTCATCAGCCAACTTAATCTCTTCCATCAAATTTTTATAACGCTGATGGGTATTCAACGCCCTTCCCGAAACTGACTCAGGTTGTATGTCTGCAAATGTGTAGAGGCCTAATTCCATAAATTTATGTTGATACGAAAAGCGGTTAAAGGTTTAAAAGCGGCTCAAAAACAGGATGTCTGTTTTAAACGATTTATCAGTTGCTCCTCCTGGATAATGGCGGGTAGTTTCCAATTTCAGCGGATTTGATCAAGTTCAGGAAAACAAACTTTTGGATATAATGTTTTTTATGGTCTGTTCTTTGGAGTGGTTGGGCAAAATTGACAGAGAATTAGGGCATAGAGGTTTTCCTTAAACATAAAATGTAACATGTTTTCCTGAAACATGGATTATAACAGGTTTTCCTGAAACATGAAACATAACAGATTTTCCTTAAACATGAATTAAAACAGGTTTTCCTGAAACATGAATCGTAACATGTTTTCCTTAAACATGCATCATAACATGTTTTCCTTAAACATGCATCATAACATGTTTTCCTTAAACATGAATCGTAACAGGTTTTCCTGAAACATGAAATAAAACAGGTTTTCCTTAAACATGTAGCAAAGTCGGTTAACGCAATTTATTAATCAGCCGAAATTCATGTTCTTATCTCCGCTTCTTCAAAGCCTCCTTTTCAAGATTTTCCTGAACTCTGAATTTGACCATCATTCCGATCAAGTCAACAGGTAATGGTTTGTCAAATGGAAACTGCACAGATCCCTTTGCGCTTTTATATGGAGACAATTCTTTTTTGAATGCTTCCATAGCTGATACGCGGGGGTAAAACCCAATGTGATGCGTATGTGCTGCATACCATACAAGCAAACCTTTAAACTTAAAAGCAGGCATGCTATAACTGATGATTTCTTCTGCCTTAGGCGCTGCTTTGTGAATTGTGGATCTCATCTTTTCCAACAACACGCGTACTTCTTTAGGAAAGCCGGCATTATATTCGTCGATGTCAACAGGTCTGGCCATAGTAAGACGGGAAAATTATTTCTGAATGAGAATTTTTCGTGTGATGATTTGATCATTCATTCTTATCTCAATCAAATAAAATCCGGAAACCACTCCCGGTAGTTCAGCAGATATTGTATTAGCTCCTGATTGTAGCAGGCCTTGATATAAATTTGTAATAGGACGTCCTTCAAGATCAACGAGGTTGATAATGACATCAGTAGATTTATCAGCATCAATATCCAATTGAAAACGATTTGTTGCAGGGTTCGGATATAGGATTCCTGAAAAATCATTTACACCGTTTTGTTCATCGATGGCTGTAATCGTTCCATGAGGTGTAGGCATTAAATCTATTTGTAAT
Source organism: Saprospiraceae bacterium (assembly GCA_040004485.1). Lineage (GTDB taxonomy): Bacteria > Bacteroidota > Bacteroidia > Chitinophagales > Saprospiraceae > Opimibacter. The sequence goes on along the minus strand of JBDUAU010000482.1, from coordinate 377 downwards.
GGCCAGCCATGATTAATGCCTGATCCTGTGTAAGCTCCGCGATATGTCCAGTCATATGTATTGGCATTAAAATCAATATCATAATTTGTAAAGCCTGTAAATAATGCATTCGGTGTAAAATTGCCAGTCATCTTTCCGGCCAGAGGAAAAAGATCAATGCCGGGAATTGTAGCCAATGGAGCATTTAGATAATTAACAGCATTAGCATAGGTATCGGTAATATTATCCACGACAGAAGAGGATTTAAATCCGATGATTGGCGTTCCATTAGTGAAAACAGCATTAGCATAACAGTATTGATTATAGTTTTGATCCCTACTGAATAAACCTATTCCTTCATCCGCAGAGTTTGATACAATTGTATTGTGAAACATATT
>JBDUAU010000183.1:0-2838 GCA_040004485.1 Saprospiraceae bacterium | reverse complement strand
AAATCCAACCGGGAGACCTTATAATTTTTCCTGAGAATGAGCAAAAACCTTATCATTCAAAATTCATTATTTTACTTCATAATTCCTGGTTCTATATTCTTTATTCCTGATTCTCTTTTAATATTCCTTATTCTCATATTCTATACTCAAAAAAAAACCACCCCATCCCTTAGAATGAAGTGGCCTTCAGATTGGTTTTAACAGTCGCAATGGCGATACTGTATTGAGTGCAAATTGTATACCAAAAAAAGTTTTCACCTAAATCCCAAGAAAAGGGGGCTTGTTATCCTTCGTTGATGAAAATAATGCATCTTTGTCACCCCCATGGAACCGGATACTGAAAAATATGACTTGAGAGGCGCCTCTTCCTCAAAAACGGAAGTTCATCAGGCCATCAGAAATCTCGACAAAGGATTGTATCCTAATGCTTTCTGTAAAATTTTACCAGATGTTGCCGGAAGTAATCCCGATTACTGCAACATCATGCATGCTGATACGGCAGGAACAAAACCAAGTTTAGCTTATCTCTATTGGAAGGAAACGGGTGATATATCGGTTTGGCGGGGTATTGCGCAGGATGCACTTGTCATGAATCTAGATGATATGGCTTGCGTAGGCTGCCTGGATGATATCCTTATTTCTTCGACGATCGGACGCAACAAACATCTGATCCCCGGAGAGATCATTGAAGAAATCGTTGAAGGGACGATCGCCTTTATTGTTAAAATGGGCGAACGAGGCATTTCGATCAAACATGCAGGTGGAGAGACAGCTGATACTGGTGATATAGTTCGGACGATTGATGTTGGTATCACAGCTTTTGGTCGCATGCACCGAAAAGACCTCATCATCAATCAGATAAAACCTGGTGCTGTTGTCATTGGATTAGCCTCTGATGGTCAGGCTAATTATGAAGAAGAATACAATAGTGGAATTGGTAGCAATGGACTCACATCGGCAAGGCATGATATGTTGCACAATAGCTATGCAGCCAAGTATCCTGAAAGCTTTAGCCCTGAGACTGATCCGTCACTGGTGTATAACGGTCCATGGAACCTGACAGATACAGTTGATATCAATGGAAAACAAATACCCATAGGAAAACTTCTTTTGTCACCAACAAGAACATATCTGCCGATACTGATGCCGATCATTCGTGAATACCGGCAAGGTCTTCAGGGAATAATACATTGTACAGGTGGTGCCTATAGTAAAGTGCTGAAATTTTTGTCGCCTGGTGTGGCAGTCCACATTGACTCCGTTCCACCGACACCGGTACTATTTGAAATGATCAGGAAATCCTCAGGCACATCACTTGCACAGATGTACAAGGTGTTCAATATGGGGATTCGTATGTTACTTTTTGTTGATCAGAAATCTGCCAATACTATTCTCGATCTCGCTTCTGCATTTGGGGTTAAAGCTTATATCATGGGCCAGGTGAAAAGATCGCCGGATGAAGCGAAAGTTGTGATACAGACGGGAAATGAGGCTGAACCGGTTGTAGAGTACAAGTAGAAAACGGATCATGGACGACCGACTATAGATAATGGACCATGGACGACGGAGCAAGGTAAATGGACCATCGTTACTCGTTACTCATTATTCGTTACTCGTTATTCGTTACTCGTTACTCGTTATTCATTATTCGTTACTCGTTATTCGTTTTTCTCTACTCACTCACCATCAGTCTTTCTACAAGTATTCCATTCGCAGAATACAACATCACGAAATAAATACCCGGTATGAAATCTGCAGTACTGATCGTTTGTTGCGATGTCCCTGACGGAATAGATATCGATTGTATGGATAATATCTGACCTGAAGAATTCGAAATTTTCATCTCGGCATCAAATGCTTTTATAGATGTAATCGTCAGAATCGATTCCTGATGGATAGATACAGGATTGGGGCTGATCGAATAGGCATTGATTTCTTTGATCTCATTGACACCTACACCAGTTCCCACTTTGAAATTTTGTGTTGCGCTGTACATAGCTCCTGTTTGTGATTCGTTATATGGCCAGACTTTCCAATAGATGGTAGCCCCCGCAGGCAAATCAATGCCAATGGTCAAAGTAGAAGAAGTGGAAAAATATTTATGTGGATTGATTGTAAATGAATTGTTTTGAGCAAATAAGATCATGTATTTATTGGCTCCGGGAGTATCTTCCCAATCCAATACAATACTGGAAGGACCTGGAGTGAATTCTCCGTTGATCGGACTGATATATGTTACGGGTCCAGTTACGGGAGTTGTATTTGGAACTACACCTGTGCGGATATAAGCTCGCTGAGCAGAAAAAAAACTGGCATTAATGAGTGTCTTTTGATTCGGCGTAAAAACATAAGAACCACAATCAGAATAATAGCTCATGTAATTATTCGTAATCGGTGTGATGAGCTCGTTGTTTTTATCCTTGATCTTTGTATTCGGCGCGCAATCTGATTGATACAATAAACCCAGATTGTAATCCGGTGGTGTATCGCAAATGTGATCCCCCGCAATATTACAGTTAGATCCGTTTTGTAATTCAATGAGCGCTGATCCGCTACCATTCATACAGGGAAGTGTAAAATCTACATTCACCGGATTTGTGTATTCAGTCTCCGTATAGGGATGACAATCCCAACCAGAGAAGGGATGAGGCAGACTGAAAAAATGTCCAAATTCATGGGCTACTGTTGACGAGACAAAACTGATCTGATCTCTTCTCGACACGACCCAATCTTCATTAGGTTCATAATAAGCTAAAACCACACCTGGTGTTTCGTTTCCACTTTCAGCCTGATTAGTAATAAATAAATTGAGTGCATTATTATCTCTTCTTAATCTCA
>JBDUAU010000108.1:0-2841 GCA_040004485.1 Saprospiraceae bacterium | reverse complement strand
CGGGTAAAGTTATTCGAACTGTGACGACATTTATATCCTCTTCATTACACAATCTTCATCTGAACATACTATATGCTTTGCTATTAACAGGCAGGATGATTCGATAGCAAAGAAAGCGATGGAGAAAACGTATGCTTTTGAAATTAATCTTGGTAAGATTGACCCCATTCATATGGAATACGATCTTGCCCTTGTAGCTGTCGTCGGTGATGGCATGCGTGAAAGAGCTGGTATCGCAGGAAAATTATTCAGTCTGCTCGGCGAAAATGGTATAAACATTCGTGCAATAGCGCAAGGCTCAACAGAACGGAACATTTCGTTTGTCGTCAATCAACATAATGTAACGAAGACATTAAATGTATTGCATGAAGGATTTTTTCTTTCGAAATACAAAACTGTTCACCTCTACCTTATGGGCACTGGAAATGTCGGTGCCACACTAATAGAACAAATCGCCATCGGGCAAAAAGCTTTCAAAGAAGCTGGCAGCCTTGATCTGAAAGTGTGTGGAATCGCAAATAGCAAACATATCTATCTTGATCCGCTCGGCATCGATCTCAAAGTCTGGAAAACAACACTGAAAGAACATGGCAAAGTGTTGAGCCTTGCAGACCTGAAAAATGAGATTAAACATTTCAATCTCCGCAATAGTATCCTTGTAGATGTGACAGCATCAGAGCATGTGAGCAAAATCTACGAGGATCTTCTGGCTTCGAGTGTTCATGTCGTGACAGCCAATAAAATAGCAGCTTCATCACCTTATCCGGTCTATAGAAGATTGAAAGAATTATCTGCACAACACAATGTGAAATTCCTCAATGAAACTAATGTCGGTGCAGGACTTCCGATCATAAAGACTATTCGTGATCTGGTGCTGACAGGAGATCATATACATCGCATACAAGCTGTACTGTCCGGAAGTCTCAATTATATATTTGATCGAATCGGAAGTGATGGTTGTTTGTTTTCTGTCGCTGTCACTGAAGCGCGTGAGAAAGGATATACCGAACCGAATCCTGCGCTTGATCTAAGTGGTGTAGATGTGATGCGTAAAATCCTTATTCTTTCCAGAGAGACGGGATTAAAACTCGAAATGGAAGACATACAGAACATTTCATTTTTGCCACAAGGGACGCTGGATGCAGATGGATGGGAAGAATTGTTAACCAATCTGAAAAAACTCGACGTACAATTCGAAAAGAAGCGCAAGGAATTAGCTGATTCGGATAAACGTTGGCGCTACATGGCATCTCTGCAGGATGGAGTAGTTTCAACTGGTCTTGAAGAAATTGATAGTACCCATCCCGCATATCATCTCAAAGGGACAGACAATATAATACTGATGTGGACAGACCGCTATGCTAATCGTCCGATGGTCATAGCCGGCGCAGGTGCGGGTCCTGAAGTGACTGCATCAGGAGTACTTGCAGATGTAATATCGATTTCCAACGTCTGATCCGATGAAATATATTAGCACGTCAGGGTCAGAAACAAAACTTGGATTTAAAGAAAGTGTTCTTTCGGGTCTTGCACCTGACGGAGGGTTGTTCGTACCGGAATTTATTCCAATACTTCGTCCTGATATGGTCAATAATCTTCTTTCGCTAAGCGACCATGATCTTGCTTTTGCACTATTAACTCCTTTCTTAAAAGAAGATCTGACTGTCGAACAATTGAAAGCCGTAATCGATCATACATTTCAGTTTGAAATTCCACTTAAGCGAATTGGAACATCGGGTATTTATGTGTTGGAATTATTTCACGGACCGACATGGGCTTTTAAAGATGTTGGAGCTCGATTCTTAGCCGCATGTCTTTCATCATGGACCGCGGAGAAAAATGAAGTCACGATACTGGTAGCAACTTCAGGCGATACGGGAGGTGCTGTGGCAAATGGATTCTATAATCAACCCGGGACTACTGTCGTCATTTTATATCCTATTGGTAAAGTGTCACCATTGCAGGAGCAGCAAATTGCGGGGCTTGGCGGAAATATAACAGCAGTAGGCGTGAGGGGGAGTTTTGATGATTGTCAGAAATTGGTCAAACGCGCTTTTTCAGATCAGGAACTTCGCACATCGATGACGCTCACAAGTGCAAACTCCATCAATATAGCGCGTTGGCTGCCTCAGATGATCTATTATGCAATTGCACTGAAAGAAGCTATAAAACAAAATGTCGAATTTGTATTTTCTGTTCCCAGCGGTAATTATGGCAATATCACTGCCGGCCTTTTACTCCATTCGATGGGCATGAAGCTTGAAAAGTTTATTGCTGCGCACAATGCAAATGATACCATTCCACGCCTTCTGAAGAATGACATTTATGAGCCGCATGAAACCATTGCAACATTAGCTAATGCTATGGATGTAAGTGATCCGAGTAATTTTTTAAGATTGCAATATTTATGGGACAAATATCCTGATCTTATCGATGATCATTTTACAGCCGTATCCGTTTCTGATGAAGAAATTTTGAAAAGTATTTTTGATTGCTGGAATGAACATGGCTATCTTCTGGATCCGCACACAGCTACAGCTTGGAAAGCATTAAGTGATCAGGGGCATAAAGGAATCATTCTCGCGACAGCGCATCCTTATAAATTTGAAGACATCATCATAAAAGCACTCGGCTATTATCCTGATGGATGGAAAAAGGAATGGAAATCAGGAACGATTGAGAAAATTGAGATCGGAGTTGACTATGAGGAGTTAAAAAAAATCTTGAATCTAGAATAAAGAAATTTGAACCAGGAAGGAAAACAAGGAACAATGAATAAAGAATTGAAATCCAACCGGGAGACCTTATAATTTTTCCTGAGAATGAGCAAAAACCTTATCA
>JBDUAU010000169.1:0-2849 GCA_040004485.1 Saprospiraceae bacterium | reverse complement strand
TGGCCTGGGCTGTCACCATACATAAAAGCCAGGGAAAAACGTATGACCGTGTGGCTATCGATTTAGGAAGAGGTGCATTCGAGCACGGGCAGACGTATGTGGCCCTGAGTCGATGCAAAAGACTCGATGGTGTATTTCTCAAAAAACCATTAACCCCAAAAGATATCATGGTCGATGATCAGGTCGTAGAATTCTATGCGAGTATAAGATAAATTACCCCCTGCCCCATGAAAAGGGGGACCATTCAGCTTTCCCCTTCCTGCTCCTCTCCTAATTCCCTGACAAGATAGACACCTATAAGACCACTGAATACATCAATCAATGCATGGACGATAATGACGATCCATAACGATTGACTGTACACAAAAATGCCACAGAACATAAGGGCGAGAAAAAAAATTTTAAACATGGATTTCAAACCCTGATATCCATGTAAAAAAGCAAATAGTGCAGATGAGAATATGCATGCGATGATGACTCCGCCAGCCGATACACCCGTCCAATATATAATGTAATGAATAAGATAACCTCTGAAAATAATCTCCTCCCCTATTCCAGCAGCAATAGCCAGAAATGTAAAATGGATCATTTCATTTTTATCAACCGGAACGAATGAAAATACTTTATGTCTTTCCTGGTAAGTCCTTTCCCGCCAACGTCGGCTCCCGTATTGAAAAAAGATATCAAAAAAATAAAAAATACCTACAATCGCAAGGAATAGGAATACATATAAATTGAAAATTGGCCAATCTAAACCAAGTGATGCCAGTGTCCGGTTTGGCAATCTCCATGTCGTCGCGACAATTAATCCAAAAACAATAAGTAATAATCCATTACTGTGATACAAACGAATCTTGTCCTTTGGCAACAATTTGATCTCTTCTGTTGAGATTTTTCTGGCAGTGAAAGCCATGATCGGTGCGAAAACGCATATAATGACTGCCATGACATGGTCCCATGTATGCATCTCATATAAAACCATGGAGGGGTACATCAGATGTAAAAGTAACCATTGGTTTCACCTTAGCACTCTCTTTTCAAATTAATAAGTTGTTGCAATCAAATCATCAATTTGTATCTTAGGCTTTTACAAACCTATAAGCCAAATGACTGTTTCAAAAACCCGTATGCAAAGGCAAGTGCGTGATCGCAAAGACCAAAAGAAGTTTTTTATGGTCTTGGGTATCATTACACTCCTCCTTATTCTGGCCTTATTCCTGATTTACAGTTAATCAGGTACTTTTCTTGAAGCTGAATCTAGACATTGGAATTCCAAGCCCGGAGGGTTGGATAGATGCAGTATTGAATGACTTCGGGGCATTCTTACAAGATCATGCCGATTGTGAACGTAAAGCTTCAGCTACAGCCATGAGCCTTGTGGCCAAATATCCTAATCGGCTTGAGATTATTCCTGAACTTATTGAAATCGCGGTAGAAGAATTAGAACACTTCCAGCAAGTCTACAAGGTCATGCAATCCCGGGGTATACAATTGGCACATTCGATTCATGAAGATCTATACATCAAAGCTTTAATGAAAGCCCAACACGATGGACTTGAGGAACGCTTCCTTGACCGCCTCCTTATCGCCTCCGTAGTGGAAACAAGAGGTGCTGAGCGATTTAAAATTGTGGCCGATCATATGAAGGATGAAGAGCTAAGCAAATTTTATAAAATGCTGTGGATTTCTGAAGCAAAACATGGACACGTCTATGTAAAAATGGCCTTGCACTATTTCCCGGAAGAAAAAGTATACCAACGATTAAACTGGTGGGTAGAAAAGGAAGCAGCTATCATTAGTGAGATACCGTTGAGACCTGCGTTACATTGAGGTTCTCATTTGCATCTGAATGTAATGTTTAATTCGAGGAATGTACACTTGAATTTGCTTTCGCACTAACATCACTTCTGAGGTTGGCATTTTTTGTATCAAGACAAGCTTTTACAAAAGCAACAAACAACGGATGTGGTTTTTCAACAGTACTCTTCAATTCCGGATGATATTGTGTACCCAGGAAAAAAGGATGATTCTCCAGTTCCATCACTTCTACCAGCCTGCTATCAGGGTTCACACCGGATGCGATCAATCCATGAGCTTCGAAATCTTTGAGATACTCGTTGTTCAACTCATAACGATGACGATGACGTTCATAGATCAGTGTGGACTGATAAGCCTTATATGCCTTTGTACCCTCTTTGATCTCACATGCATATGCTCCTAATCGCATAGTACCACCTTTAGTCCTGATATTTTTTTGATCAGGCATCAGATCGATGACCGGATGTGCTGCATCTTGTTTCATCTCCGTACTGAAAGCATCTTCAAGACCAAGTACATTCCTTGCAAATTCAACTACCGCACATTGCAATCCTAGACAAATACCAAAGAAAGGAACATTATTCTCCCGCAAGTATCTGATCGCATTTATTTTTCCTTCAATTCCCCTTTCGCCAAAACCTGGGGCAACAAGAATCCCATCAAGATGACCAAGGACTTGTTCCACATTGTCTGTTACTTCTAATGCTTCTGCATGTATTGGCTCAATTTCTACCCTTGTTTCATTCGCAGCACCTGCGTGAACAAAGGATTCATTGATAGATTTGTAGGCATCGGGTAATTTATTATACTTTCCTACAAGCCCAACACGAATAGTATGCTTAGGCTCTTTTAGTTTTTTCAAAAAACCACGCCATGCTGTCAGATTTGGTTCAACGGAAGCATCCAATCCCAGTTTAGTCAATACGATTTTATCCAGATTCTCATCACGCATCAGCAAAGGAACATCATATATCGTGGCAGCATCAATGGCTTCAATGACAGAATGACGATCCACATTGCAGAACAGAGAA
>JBDUAU010000375.1:0-2852 GCA_040004485.1 Saprospiraceae bacterium | reverse complement strand
GATAAGTGGTAAAAATGACTATTGACTAAAGTATTCTTCGCGTCTTCGTGCCTTTATAGATTTTTTCTGAGTGACTTCCTAAATGATCTTAAGTTCCTAAGTGGTAAAAATGACCAATCTCAATTCCTTCGCGTCTTTGTGCCTTTGTGGCATATTTTCAAAGCGACTTTCCATATTTTCTGTACCTCCATGTAGTAAACCACTTCTGTCGATTGATCGTATTCCAAGCGATGCTTAAACTTTATCTTACTATCTCAACTTCAATAAAGGAGCTGCGGAAAAAGGTATATTTTTAAAATATTTGACCATGTTAAAGACTATTGGATTGCTCCTGGTATTTCTTTCACCCTTAGTGTTGCCGGCACAGGATGGTACGATCATCGAAAAAAACATGTATACGCTGCATGACAGCGTGTGGACAAAAATTAAAAATATTGATGCTGATCTTGCCAAAAGAATAAAAGACAGCATAGATTTTTACCGCATCACCTATATATCTGATGGATTGAAGGTGACAGGGTACATCGCTGAACCCAAAGCAAACGGAAAATATCCATGTATCATATCCAACCGCGGAGGTAATCGTGATTTTGGCATGTGGAATCCTGTGAGCATAGTGTATTTTCTGGGTCAAATGGCAAGCTGGGATTATGTTGTGATCGCCAGTCAGTACAGGGGCAATGACGGTGGCGAGGGCAGAGAGGAATTTGGCGGAAAAGAAGTGGATGATATATTCAATCTGATACCTGTGCTTGAAAATAATCCGAAAGCAGATACGTCCCGGATCGGAATGGAAGGCACTAGCCGCGGTGGCATGATGACATATTTGTCTTTAAAGCGATCATGCAGATTCAAAGCAGCAGTGATTACAGCTGGTATGGCAGATGCATTTCTGAATACGGCGTCAAGACCCGAAATGGATAAAACTGTTTTCGGTGAACTGGTGCCTGATTATGCCACGAATAAAGAAGAGGCTTTGAAAGCAAGATCCGTGGTGTATTGGGCAGATCAACTATGTAAGACTACTCCACTGCTGCTGATGCAGGGAAGTGCGGATTGGAGGGTATTGCCGGAGGAATCGCTTGAAGTTGTAAATAAACTATATGCAGCGAAACAACCATTACGTTTTATTTTTTTTGAAGGTGCAGATCATGGTATTCATGAATGGAGGGATGAACGTTTTTCGCAGACCAGGAGACATTTTGATTATTACCTGCGGGATGGAAACAAATGGCCATCGATGGAGAAGCATGGGAAGTAGGTGAACTGAGTTTTGGAACAGATGGTAATGGTATTTGCAAATTGAACTGGAAATCCCTTTACGAAATATGAAATAAAATATACCGAATTTGCTTTTTCATTGGAATTGGGCTCATCCATAGGATGGATTTATTAAATTCGTGACTTCACAGGAAGAAGCTCCTTTAAAAAATATGATAAGTTTATGCGAGACGCTTCAATTAACCAGGTAAACTATGACCACTACGATCATCATTACTATTTGTATCCTGCTATTGTTGGCATATATATTTGACATCAGTTCACCACTCACCAAAATTCCTTCTGTCATTTTACTTCTGCTTTTGGGTTGGGTAGTCAGACAAATAACAGACTTCTTTCAGTTAAACATTCCTGACTTAAATCCTCTTTTACCGATATTTGGGACTATCGGATTAATCCTGATTGTATTGGAAGGTTCATTAGAACTTGAACTCAATAAATCCAAAGTCTCTGTCATTAAAAAGTCATCCCTCAATGCCCTCATTCCCATGTTTGCATTGGCATTTATTTTTGCTTTTTCCCTTCAATACTTCTATCCGGTATCATTGAAAATCGCTTTGGTCAATGCAATCCCATTTTGTGTGATCAGCAGTGCTATTGCTATTCCAAGTGTAAGAAACCTTTCTGGCTATAACAAGGAGTTTATCATTTACGAAAGTAGTTTGTCCGACATTTTCGGCGTGCTGTTTTTCAATTTCATTGCAGTCAATGAAATGATCAATGCACAATCCTTTGGCAACTTCGCACTGGAATTACTTATCATCATTGTCATTTCATTTATATCAGTTTTAGGTCTTTCATTTTTACTAAGCCGCATCGAACATCACATCACTTTTACCCCTATTATCTTAATGATCATTCTCATATACGCTGTTTCTAAAGTTTATCATTTACCAGGTTTGATTTTCATTCTTGTATTCGGTTTGTTCCTTGGGAATCTTGATGAATTGAAACGGTTTACCTGGATTGAAAAATTTAGACCTGAAAAATTAGATAAAGAAGTAAAAAAGTTCAGAGAGATTACAGTAGAAACTACTTTTCTTATTCGTGCCTTGTTCTTTATGCTGTTTGGTTTCCTGATGGAAGGAAAAGAAATTCTCTACCCTGAAACAATCCCCTGGGCCGCCACCATTGTGCTAATAATTATTGTAGTCAGATGGATTGCCCTTAAAATTTCCAGGCTACCTGCAGCACCACTTTTATTTGTAGCGCCCAGAGGGCTAATCACTATCCTTCTTTTTTTAGCCATCCTTCCGGAACAAACCACACCTATTGTAACCAAATCCCTCATCATCCAGACAATTATACTCTCCGTTCTCGTGATGATGTTCGGATTAATGACAGCGAAGAAAAATGAATCTCACTAAATTATTCAACGAGTTTTTTGAAAGCGAAAAAGCAGGAGGCTTCCTTCTCCTGATTTGTACGGCCCTTTCGCTTTTACTTGCAAACTCTTTTCTTCAGGACAACTATTTACAGTTGTGGCATTTTCAAATTGGCGGACACAGTTCAACACATTGGATAAATGATGGACTGATGACCATTTTCTTTTTGCTCATCGGACTGGAGCT
>JBDUAU010000553.1:0-2855 GCA_040004485.1 Saprospiraceae bacterium | reverse complement strand
TGTGGAACGCATGATGCGGGATGCCAAGATCACACAGATCTACGAAGGTACAAGTGAGATCCAGCGGCTTGTGATCTCAAGGGCTATATTGAATGGAGAACTCTACCAGCCTATGGCAACTTTGTAAGCACTGATCCGTTTGTGAAGCCTGACACTTTTCCATTTTTTATCATTCCTCAATCATGAAAGGATCTTTCCATATTGCTACTGTATCAGGTATCCCGGTGAAAGTTCACTGGAGCTTTGGTCTTTTGCTGTTGTGGGTAGCCTATGAAACCAGCAAAGAAGGATTTCAACCTATTCTTCTTCTTCTATCTATTGCGATTGTCCTGAGTGTTTTTTTCTGTGTGATCCTCCATGAATTTGGACATGCATTGGCCGCCAGAAAATTCGGCGTGCACACTTTTGACATCATCATGACCCCGATAGGAGGGATCGCGAGGCTGGAGAGAATGCCGGAAGGAAGAGGCCAGGAATTCTGGGTTGCAATAGCAGGTCCTGTGGTCAATTTTCTGATTGTGGGAGTGATCTGGCTTAGCTATGCTCTCTTCAAGGGTGAAGTATTTCCACTTTTCTCTTCCTCATTCTGGAATTTCGACCAGGAAGCCACATCTTATTTCAAAATAATACTCCTGGCAAATGGCTATCTCGGCACCTTCAACTTATTGCCGGCATTCCCGATGGATGGAGGTCGGATCCTTCGCAGTCTCCTGTCACTCAGGATGGATCGCAGCAAAGCCACTCAGATCGCATCTTATGCAGGTCAGGGGATAGCCTTACTGATGTTTGGTTATGGAGTCATGCATAATCGTCCGACATTGATACTGATAGGTGTCTTTATATTTTTCGCTGCACGACAGGAGAACAAGGCTCTTCAACGGCAGACATGGTTGACTAAAACGAAAGCTTCAGATCTGATGGAACCTATCGAACATTCATTTGAAATCGGTCAGACGATGTCGGAAGCAAAAGAAAAGATCAAATCCCTAAAGGGTGATGGTTTTATTGTGTGGGCAGACCCGGTCAAACCAGTAGGCTATCTGACCAGGGAATTAGTGGCAAATTTTGATTCCGCACGTTATCCCGAAAGCCTTATTGATGCATGGGTGATTCCATCGCCGACAGTTGTTTCACCTGAAACTACTGCTGCTCAATTATTTGCTTTCATGCAACATCATAAAATTCCACTTGCACTTGTATCTGATCACTTCCATTTCAAGGGAATTGTACACTGGAAAAAACTTTCTGAAGGTATTTGATATGTCAATGATGATAGATAAAATCTAAATAAAATAAATACGGACAGGTCGCGGCCTGTCCGTATTTAATTTATCAGCTATACTAGCTTGCCGGTTATTTTTTCAATCTTGCTTTTACGGCCTCGGTGAGATCATTGCCATCTTCTGCAAAAAGCAAAGCACCCGAAACGCTCGTATCAAAGATCATCGTATAATGTCCTTCTTTCCCGATGACCTGGATGACACTGTCTACCTGGGTGAGAATCGGCTGAAGAAGTGCTTCTCTTTTTTGCATCACTTTGAATTTGATCTGATCCTGCTTAGATGCCAATGAATCCTGTTCGGTCTGAAGAGCTACTTGTTTATTTTGCTGAGCAATCTGTGAAAGCGTCCCGCTATTTGCTTCTTCAACATAAGCTCTGTACTTAGCTTCGAATGCCTTTGATTGGGCGTCAAACGGATCCAGGAGACCTTTTTGAAATGCTTCTAATTCCGTGTTAGCCGGACCGATCAACGGGTGACCCTGTATGATCAATGCGGAATTGACATGACCAAATTTCTGAGCGTAACTTTGTTGAGCGGCCGCCAGAAAAATCATTAATGAGAATAAGATTAATTTATTCATTTGATAAAGTTAGACTTTGGATATGTGAGTTTACGTAAAAACGATCTGTGAAATTAGAGCTAGTTGCTGAAATCAATCCCTATTTAACAAAAGATTAAACTATGTGAACACCCTAATGCATGGGAGCACAAATTCCATTTTTAAGAAATGGAGCATAAGATCTTTTCAGATGAAGGAAGGATATGGTTAAACTTCCTTTTTACTCTCTTCGATGGCTTTGCGGTCGGATTCCCGCATACCTTCTTTGATCTCGTTTTCGATATTGTTCCGTGCATTATTGAACTCACGGATACCCTTACCTAAGCCACGCATCAGTTCCGGAATTTTCTTACCTCCGAACAACAACAATACAACAGCTAAGATGATAAACCACTCAGAACCACCGGGCATGCTTAGAAATAAAAAAGTATTCATTGTCAGACTATTTAAGGACTCAAATGTACGGGAAAAGTACCAATGCCACCTATATAGACCGGGTACATGTGTTAATGTAGTGTTGTATTCCATCCGAATAAAATGGCCGTACCCGTCAGTTTGACCCAAAATGAATTAAATCCGTAGTTGGTCTTTCATCTTAAATACCTATTAGTTAAGATGTTCATATGTTCCTATGTGGGATTCAGGCTCAATTCATATCGTTCTATAAACAATCATTTTGATAATTGCGTTATGCTCATGTCCTTATGTATGTTTTTGTTTCCCTCCGGCATCCTTCTTTCTTCTGTATGATCTAAATTTCCTTTTTTTGAAAAAAACAATTCGACATGGATTGCGCATAGCAGGTGGGCTATTTCTATTCTTCATCATTGCCGGTGTTATTATGTATTTGTTGGTCTCGTCCAATAAGGATTTCATCACTGCAATGGCCAGGACTCAAATCAATAAGCAGGTAAAAGGAATTGTAACGATTGGTGACCTTAATCTCAATTTTTTCAGGACTTTTCCTAACCTGTCTGTCCAACTATCGGACGTCACGCTCGAGGACTCCCTTA
>JBDUAU010000241.1:0-9582 GCA_040004485.1 Saprospiraceae bacterium | reverse complement strand
CATGTCTTTTTGATGCATCCAGGGTGCTTTCGCTGACCGATCGGATTGCGGTTCAAGTGAGCTCCAGCGTGGCCGGTGACACCCAGACGGTAGGGGAGTGCTTGGCAGCTGGACGTGCCGGGCTCAACTACCAAACTGGTGAGCAAGGATCTATCGGGCAATGCATTTTCTCAAAAATAATAACAAATTCAAATTGCTCATAACGGTAAGGGCTATTGGCAGTGTCGATTCAATGCGTTCATCTGTTAGGTAGCCTTAATCTGTTTCAAGATAATAAACTGTTGGTGAATGGTTATCCGCCATTGCCTGGAGCCGATGTTAGATGTCGTTTTTTTGAATTAGCAGTGACAATCACCAAGCATAATAATTTTTCTTTTATGCAATTTCTTTAATTCTTCATTGTACAAGTCCCAGTTTTCTTTGCGAACCAGATTATCTATTTTCATTTTCAGATTTTCTTTTTCAGATATTTTTAGCTTGCCTTTTATTGCGTATAAACTTAAATCACAAATTGGAATGGTATATGAAAACAATAACTCAAAAGTGTTCGTTTCTAACCACAAGTTGTCTTTTTCTTCTAAATCAGGCGAGTAGGTATTAATATACTTAAACTCGTTTTCAGCAGAAATAACTTCTAAGGAAGCCAATACACTATCTGGTTCGAAGCTTATGGTGTCTTTTAAGATGTATATGATACCATTTCCCTTATTTTCTATGGGTATATTGACTAAATTTATTCTATCTAGTGTTTTGTAAAAATCACTATAATGATACACAGTCATTAAAGATTCTTTTACCGCATCTTTTACCTCACAAATATATTCTCCTTCATAGGTATAATAACATAGATCATTGTCTTTCAAAAGCCCTCGACTGTAAATTCTGAAATGAAATATTTGCCCATTTTTTTTGATTGATATTATATCTGAAGACCCTCCGTCGCACAACGCGAATTGGGGTATTAGATTGAGAAAGAAAAAAGAAATTAACCAGGTTATATTTTTCATTAGTAATGACATCTAACGTCCGAGGCTACCCGCCGGCAGGATGACTACCGAAAATCTGTGCCAGAGCGATTTTCAATCAAGATACTAACTTCATCGTCAACATGAAAATCCCTGCTGGTGGGTAGCTAATGTTATGTGCATTACTTAATTAAATTTTAAGAAATTTTCCTATAAATGAGTCCCCATTTGAAATGATTCTAGTAAAATATATTCCAATTGGAAGGAAGGATACACTCAATCTATTTTCACTAGGAACTCCTTCATACACTTTTTCTCCAAAGCAAGAATAAATGAATACTGTACTATTCGCATAAGGTATTAAAATAAATGAGCTTGCTGGATTCGGTGTTATCTCAATTTGATTCTTTCGAGATCCGGGTTCGAAAACTCCTACAGTCTTCGGCTTAAACCTAATTATCCATCCTGAAGGTGGCAAAACTGTTAAATTATCATAAATGTCGCTTGTAACTTCAAAATTATCATAACTACCTGAAACAGCAATTCCATCGTCTATATCATATGGATTGGAAATCCCAACATGAGGTCCACAGACTTCAGTTGTATCTACACCACCGCTTGTGGTGTAGCAGTAAAATCCCTTGCCGGGTGCATATATAGGTGTTCCATCCATGTGCATTTCACCAAAATGAACTTCTAACACACCATTCTCAAAAAGCCATATTTGAAAGTTCATGTAGGTGTCCAAGATATCAGCAAATGGGTCTGCAAAGAATCCCATCTTAGTGTATTGCAGCACAAAAGCCTGCATATTGTTGGACAAAACATGAGAAAACCTTACATCTGACGTAATATCATACCACGCATATGATGTGAAATCCATTAAGTAAAGACTTTCATCTTCATCATCGGTAAACATTCCCCATGATTCAAAATTAAAAAGTAACGAATCATAAAACATATTGTAATATGGAAATTGAAAGTTTAGTGGGAACTCAATCTCCCATATAGCATTACCATCTGCGAGTGTGCGCACCGATCCATAATCTGCAAGTTCAGTGTAAACACCTTGAAAACTTTCAATTGTATAACCTTTTGACTGTGCAGAAATGTGCAAATAAGAAAGAGTAAAATAGCCGGCCAATAAAAAAATAATTAGAGTCTTCATTCTATTTTCATTTTAATAATTAAATTTTCTCTCTGTTGAAACAAATAGTATTTCTAGATATTCCATTCTCAGGTCAAGGTCAATTGCACATAACGTCCGGGCTACCCGCCGGCAGGGTGACTACCGAAGGACTGTATCCTGGTTTGTATCTGTAAGGTAAGGTTATTCATTGTCAAGGTGAAATCCCTGCTGGTGGGTAGCTTATGTTATAGCTCGTTTTATTTTTATTATCTGTGGAATAGGATATTAGTTTTAATTCATGATGCAACAGAAATAAAAACAACTGATTTTATTACCTCACTTGGTGGATTATTTTCCGGAAGACCTGCTTTTATCCAATTATATTTAGTTTGCTTTTTCAACTTATCAATAAAATGATTATATACAAATGTTCCTATTTCAATAGATTTAGAGTTTAGATCAACTTTTTTAATTTCTAATTCGCAGGTGTACAATATATCAAATGTTTGTCTAAGGTCATTATTAACACATGATAATTTTATTACTACCTCAATTAAATCCTTACCACCTACCTTTAATTGTATGTATTCCAAAGTCTTACTGCTTCCAACGATTTTATTAAATCCGTTATGTATGAAATCAATAAAATCAAGATTGGTATCTTTATTAAGTATAATTTTCATAATGAATGATTTAAAGTGAAAAATCTTGAACTATTTACTTAAATTTGCTTAATTACAATATTCATTTATTGCATCAATTGCCTTCACATAACCTAGATCGTAGGATTTCTTAAAATCAGCACATCCACTTGCCTTCTGTGCAATTGATAATTTTGATAATCCTCTATAATAATATGCTATCGCATATTTTGGGCTTTGTTTTATCGCTTCCGAAAAATCATCAACTGCTCCCCAGTAATCCTTAAGAAAGTCTTTTGTCATCGCCCTGGTAATATAAGCATCAACGTATATTGGATCAATCTCTATAGCTTTAGTACAATCTGCTATTGAACCTTGGTAATCTTGAAGTTTTATTTTGACACCCCCTCTATTGTAGTAAGCCCGTGATTCATTTGGGTTCATTTCAATGGCTTTATTAAAATCATCCAGCGATCCTTGATTATCTCCCATTCTTAGCCTAGATATACCTCGACCAACATAAGGTTTTGAATTTTTCGGATCAAGGACAATGGCTTTATTAAAATCAATAATTGCTCCTTCTTGATCTTTTATTTCTCCTTTAGTAGTCCCTCTACCTAAATAAGGTTCAGCATCATTTGGGTCCAATAGTATTGCGTTATTAAAATCCTCAATTGCTCCTTTGTAGTCTTTGAGTTTTGATCGGACATTTCCCCTTTTAGTATAGATCTCACCCTTCTGTGGATTAATCTTTATTGCTTTATTAAAGTCAAAAAGAGCTCCTTCGTGGTCTTCAATAATTTCCTTCAGTAAACCTCTTGCAACATACGCATCTTCATACAATGAGTCAATTTCTATTGCTTTATTAAAGTCAATGAGCGCTTTCTCGTAATCTTTGAACATAATATCCCATCCATTATTATAATAATCTTTTGCTCTTGGCTTGCAACTTTGAAATATCCATAATAATGTAACAATTAAATAAAATAATTTTGCCATAATATTTATTTCTTATCTAGTCATTTTAGCGATTGTATACGTCGTTTTCTCTCCATCTGAGCATATTTCATAAACAACTTTCGTGTCAGAAGATACAAAGTTTAACATATATTGAGTACAAGACATTCCTGGTTTTAAAAATACACTAGCTGATTTAATTGTGGGGGATTTAGTGTTTTCACCTATTTTAATTACTAATTGTTCGGTAATTAATTTATTATACACATAAATTAAGGAGCCACAAGATTGATATGATGTTGAAATTGTTGCAATTTTATTTGTCCATCCTTCGTTATAATAGGAGGCACACATGAATGAAATATTATCTCTTGCAAAAAGAAAACTGTGAGTATTAATGTCCTTCTTTATTAACTTGAACCCAATTTTATTAGCGAATTCTTGTTCATTGCCAGATTCTATGGCTTCCATAATATTTATCCCCAATTTGTAAACTATCGTTCCGTCACTAAAGCTTTTGTCAATTTCTTCATCTTCCTCCTTTGAAAAATCATCTGGTTTAAAAATAAATGTTGCATTAGAATTATCAATCGACCAATCACCCAATTTTGACAAAACTGATTGGCCTAACAGAAGGGGTGCGCTTTGATTAGGCATTATAACTGCCTTTACATCGAATAAGGAAAATGATGGACCAATATCAACTCTTCTTAAATTTACAATTATAGCATTTACTTTTGTCCCATCGGCGACCTGTAGTTCTGTCGTTTCAATCATGTCAGATTCTTTTATATATTCATGCTTAGCCATAAATTCAGCTTCAGACGCAGATATTGAAACCAGACTAGCACCAGTATCAAATATAAAATCCATTTTAAGTCCATTGAGAGCACAAGGAATTAAATATACTCCATTTGCCCCACGCTTCATTTGTACTGTGTATGTAGGTTGATAATTCTGACTTAAAATGGTTCCGCCGAAAATCAACATACAGATGAAAGGTATTAATATTTTCATTTCTAATTATTTAAATCTGTCTCTTTAAATGAGCTATAACGCCCGGGCTATAGGCAGTGGCGATTCAATGCGACCATCTTTCGGGACTCGGGATTCTGTTTCAAGGTACAAATCTTCGTCTAAACAGATATCCGCCATTGGCTATAGCTCATGTTATGTGACGTGATATGGAAGGCTAGATTTTTACCATTCGGTAATTCAACTTTTTGTGGTCGCTCGTAAGAACTTGAATTATATAAATTCCAGGTGAAAGCTTGTCAATATCCAACTCTATTTGTTCGCTACCTGAAAACTTCAATTCCATGGCCCTATTACCCTCCATGGTGAATAAGGTGATTTTCTCTGATTTAACAGGGTAGTCACGGAGTGATATTGTTATAGTGTGACTAGCCGGATTTGGATAAATCGAATTGTTGTTTCCTGAATTGGAAGCTTCATTAATTCCAACTACAGGATTAGAAATCAATGAAGTCCATACTGCATTACAATTCAAATCGAAGGTGGCTATGAATATGGAATTACCAGGTTGTGTATAGGTAGTACCATTTAGTGTCAGGAAATCTTCAAAATTTGCTACGAGGTATATCTGACCATTTTCACGGATCTCAATGTCTTTTATCTGGCCATTGTTAATTTTTAGAAAACAGAGGAAATTGCCGGCAGAATCCATTTTGATCATGTATTTCGATTCACTTAGGTCTGCGCCTACAAAGGAATTTAGCGATGAATTAAAATAATATCCTTGTTCCCAGAGTGTGTATAAATAGGTGTTGTTTGTTGAATCCATCTCAATACCATAATGGTCAGAGTCAAAGGTGCCATTAAAATTGAGTAGCCACATTTCAGTATCAGTATTATCAACATGAGCAACAAAATTTCCGGATTCGGATGTCGTAGGCAAGGTGGGTGGAAAGTCATCAATGTATAAAGTATCGCCCCTGAAAAAGCCTACATAAGAAAAATGTCCATTTTTGCCGGCTCCAACATCAAAAATACCAGCACCAACACTGCCATGAATCTGTTTGAATTTGAGCAGGTCGCCATGGGTATCAAATTTCGCCCAATACCCGTCAGATTCTGCCATAGCATACAATGTATCACCCTGGAGAATAATACTATCCTGAAGTCCTCCCACCATAACCAAATTCCCTAAATCATCCACATCTATATCAAAGACGCGAAATGTCCAATTATCTAATTTTTGCAACCAACTATTATAACCGGAAGAATCAAACTTCGCAATGAAAGGTTTGTAAGTAGGATAAACAGTAAAAATGGTGTCAGGGCCATGAAAATTGAAATTGCTGGCGAACAAACCTGAGGTGTAAATATTATTCTGACCATCAATAGCCATTGTAACGCCATAACTATTGGCATCCTTTGATGATAAATTATACCATAAAAGATTGCCATCAGTGTCAAATCTTGCTATCAAATACCGGAAAACGTCCTGAATAATGGTGACAGAATCCAGCGCAATTGACCCCAAGACCAGCGATGCGAGGACCAGGTGATCGGTATGGTCGACATGGATATCAAAATTATTTTCCTCACGCTGATCAAATAATTTATACCATAGTACACTTCCATTCGGGTCTAATTTTACGAGGTAAGTTTTGGGATTTCCATAAGGATTGTTGGTAAAGATTACGGTTGAATCTGAAAACTTTATGGAATCCTGAAAGGATCCCAGCAGATAAACATTTCCTTTGGAGTCTACTGTTATTTTTTCAGCACTAACCTGTAAGCTGAAAATGAGAATGGTGATAAAGATGATTAGGATTTTTTCCATGATGTCACATAACGTCCCGGGCTCCAGGCAGTGGCGGTTCTACACGAGAATCTGCCAAGTAGCCTTAATCTATCTCAAGATAATAAACTGTCGGTGAATGATCATCCGCCATTGCCTGGAGCCGATGTTATATGATGCGGTACAAGATCACAATGGATCAGCGAATTGTTTTTGAGGTAAATGGTCATAGAACGTGTTAGAGAAAGTATAAGTTTTCCAGTTTTTGTATTTTAATCTACATTCAACTTTCGTATCACCTTTGTATAGTGTCAATTTAGCTATCAAAATATAATTGGGCTCTAGAAAAATAGGTTCACATCTCATGGCGTGCCAGTTTCCACCTCCTTTTTCAATGTCTCTCCAAATACCGTTTTTGGTTTTTACTTGCCTTATCACATTATCCATATTCCAACAATCACTTATATAAAGTACCGAATCGCTTATATTTCTTATAATTATTGGAAACGCTTTATAATCTATTGTTGAATCTATGATCCTTGTCTTACCATCATCAAGATAATGCTGATAATCTACAGTATATGATAGGTTAAGAAAAGTATCAACAAAAAAAGTCATATTGTTACTATCAGCAATCATATGATCATTAATGCCCCTTACTTTTTGACCGAAAATTGAAATATGCTTTTTTTGAAGTCGAATTGTGTCGGAGTTCTGACCTAGAAAATGAATTGGATAGTTGCAATCATTTTGTATGACTGAATAGTATAACAGGTTTTTCGACTGGCTAGAAGAATCAATCAATGTCAATTGACCATTAGATTGAATATTTAAATTATTCTTCTGTTTTGCACAGTTAGAAAGAAGGAGGGTAAGAAATCCAAAGAGTAAAAAAAATCTCATTCTAGTATCATATAACACGTAAATATACGCATTCAAATTTAAGCAATTCCTACTGAGAACCAATGAAATAGTGTTGCGCTTTTCAATATGTTCATTGCGGCAATACAAACTGGCGGTTAAAATATGTTCGGGTCAAGGTAGTCCAAAGGACTCTTAATTTGGATCAGTTTCTCGCGGGCCACATGCAAGTATCGCTCTGTCGTCTTGATGTCAAAATGGCCTAAAAGTTCCTTGATATACTTTATATCAACTCCCTTTTCAAGCAGGTGTGTAGCAAATGTGTGCCTCAATGCGTGAAAGGTGACATCTTTATTGATCCCCGCAGCTTTGATCGCCCTGTTAAAGATGGTCTGTGCACTACGAGTACTATAGGGCTCATCTACTTTTTGCCCTTCAAATAGATACACCTTTGGTGTAGGCTTGTAGAGTCTTACATATTGCCTTAGGATATCAAGCAAAACAGGACTCAATGTCACGTATCGGTCCTTCTTCCCCTTCGATCGCTCAATAAATACCTGCATCCGTTCACTATCAATATCACGGACCTTGATCCTGACGACTTCACTCACCCGAAGTCCACAACTGAAAGCCGTCAGAAGGATCGCCTTATGCTTTAGATTGGATACTGCCCTAAACATACGCTCCAGTTCGTGCTCGCCAAGTACTTTAGGCAATTGTAGCGGTTTCTCCGGTCGTGGCAGGTAAAACAACATACGTTCATGACCCAATACCTGTTCGTACAAGAATTTTACAGCATTGATATGGCAATTTCGGTCACTTTCACTAGTAGGGGTGTTTTCGTGTCGCTTCAGCAGATACTCCTCAATTTCGGACTTGGTCACTTCCAGTGGATTCTTTGTTTTGCTGATGGCCACCAGATACGTCTTGATATGATTCATATAGTTTTTGAGCGTATGAGAGCTATACGCCTTAAGAATAATCTTCGCTCGCATCGCGTCCAGCAGAGGCTGACAAACAGATTGATACTCAGATGCGATCACCCCCTCCTTTACAAGATTGGGTGGTGTCTCGAAATCTGAGATGCTAAATCTTCTCCGGTTCACAGAAGTATCCGGCACGTACCAACACTTATGCGTCACACTCCATATCCGTCCACGTATCGCCCTGATCTCCTCAATAATGGATTTTTCATATTTGAAATCCAGCCGTATCATCGTGCGTCCATTATATTCAATGAGTCCGGCCCTGATCAGCGGCGTATTTTTTTCAGATGACGACGTATCCGGTGTGTCGGATTTGCGATTCAAATCCCTGAATTCTTCTTTTGTCATGACAAGTTATGTTTTGTACATCCCTATATGTCTCGACAAGCCTAAAACATGACCCCTAAATCAAATTATTTTTAATCCTTCCTGTAAAATAAAAAAGCAGCCCGCTTAACCGAACTGCTTTCTACAGAAATTAATCGCTGATTATTCCTTCATCATATCCATACCGACAGGACCCTGGCCGATATCATCCTTTGAATCATTGCTACCCGGCTTTATTCTACAGGTGCTTTGACCTTTTTATTGTAGATTAGTTACACGACTAACAATCCAATTTCTTTAAGCCCTTCCATAATTTCTCCATACCAGAAAATTGTAAAATCTGGTAATTGATGGCTTATATAATCTGCCTGAAGCTCCTGATAGGTGAGGGATGATTGAAGAGAAGGAGTCATCGTGCCCAATACCGATTCAAGCCATAGTCCTTCAGCTACCGGACACTTCATTTCTATCCCCTCCTGCTTTGTTGATATTTTTATTACGTTATGTTCAGCATCATATCGGACAGGCCCACCTATCCATACGATCATATGACTTGATTTCATTTCCCGACCCTGAGGTTTGTCCAGATATTTTTGAATAAGATCATCTCCCAATGTCGTATCCGGCACTTGATGTTCAAACCAATTTTGCAACGGATGATCAAGACCTATCCCATGCATAAAATTGTATAATGATTTCCGAAGACCGGCTGCGTACAGATCATGATCAGCACCGGTAGGATCATCATGTTCTAAATCATTATTTGCAAATGTTCCAACTCCTTGTGTGATCGTCTTCACTTTAAATTGATCAGGATACAGTCCTACAGGACTATGCGCCGTCATAGCGAATCTGTGCCAGAATGCCGACTGCAGAATACCCGTATCAAACATTTGCCGGACCACCTCAAGTGAGTCCTGCGTCAGCGCCATCGCCATCGAGCGGATGT